>QZKU01000038.1 GCA_003598085.1 Candidatus Abyssobacteria bacterium SURF_5 | reverse complement strand
GCGAAGGGGCCACACCTGTTCCCATTTCGAACACAGAAGTTAAGCCCTTCAGCGGCGATGGTACTGCGTGGGTAGCTGCGTGGGAGAGTAGCACGCTGCCGGGAGTATCTTTTCGCGGGCTTTGCATCCTTAGGGTGCAAAGCCCGCGCTTTTTTTATGCCGGCGCTTGAACGGGGACATGAATCATGCAATGGGAGCACAGGCTTCCAGCCTGTGATGTTCCGGCCCCGGGCTTTCGATCCGGAGTTCGATGGTTCAACGGTCAACCCCCCAGTCGGTGGGGGCACGGCGCGCCGTGCACAAAAGGTGAAACCGGAAAGGAAAATATACCTATGGCCGCAAAATTGATGGCCGGGTTCTGGCGCTGCATGCTCTCAATACCGCCCTCGCTGTGGGAGAAACAAATCGGCAAGCAGAAAAGGAAAATTCGGCGTGAACTCGGCTTCATGACCGAGGAGCATCGAGCGGTTCACCACTTCATCGTTCGCGAGCTTCCGAAACTCGCCGAGCCAATCTCGCCGGAACTCGCCGCGCAGAAGCTGTCGATGCCGGTAGAGCGCGCGCAGCAGGTATTCGACGACCTCGAACAGCACATGACCTTCATTTGCAGAAACGAGGAAGCCATGGCCGTTTGGGCGTATCCGGTAACGGTCCAAAAAACGCCGCATCGCCTCACCTTCAGCACGGGCGAGCGCATCTACGCCGCCTGAGCGATCGACGCGTTTGCGACGCCCTTCGTGCAAGGGCGCTTACGAAGAGAATTTCTGTCGGTGACCATCGATTCCGATTGCGCGCACTGCTCAAAACCGTTGCGTATCACCATAGACAGCGACCTGAATTACCGAGCCGAGGAGGACGGCTGCGAGCCTATTGTCTTCGTGCCGCACGTGGATTTTTCGGCCATCGAAGACAAATGCATCATCAACGCATTCTGAAGCGAGAGTGTGTTCCTCTGGTCAGAGGAACATGCGCGCGAGTATCGCAGGCGCAAGCACCGCGTCCCCGGCGTGTACTTCAAGCCCGAACAGGCCGTCTTCGTCACCAAAGCCATCCAGAGCGAACTTTTTGGGTTTCAAGAACGCTAAAACCCTTTTTAAACCGCAAAGGCGCAGACGTCGCAAAAGAAACAGGAAAAATGGAGCGTCTCGATGAAACCCCATTAATTTGTTGCTGTTTTTTTATTCTCGCGGATATGGCTGTCCCGGGTCTCGCAAGTCGGCCTCCGGAAACCAATTTCGAAAAAGGACAATTATCGGAGATAACGGAGTCAACAGAGCGCGGCCGCGCCTCAACCAAGACGAAGACCCCGCGCTCGCGCAAGGCCGGCAACAGCGCAAAGAGAGCAAAAAAATTGCGGACATATGTCTGCGCCATCGGCATCGAAGACATGATAGTCTTCTGGTATCGTGTCCCCGGATTTCGAACTGCAAAGATTTCTACAGGAGATAACGGAGATAACGGAGATAACGGGAGGCAACGGAGGAACCCGCTTCCTCCCTTCAACGCTCCCGTCAGTTGTCATGCTGAGCGAAAGCGAAGCAGCTCTCTTTGCTGACCATGCGGCCAAGCATCCTGCCCGTTTGCTGCCTTCTCCCACACCTTGACCGATACATCCTCTTTTTCTTCAGAATTTTGCATTTTGGACCTTGGACATCCGGGAGCCTTTGCGGGGCCTTGGGAAAAAAATGGGGTCGCCTGCACATTTTACAAAACATAAGACGTTACAGTCCTGGAAATGACGCGTGTTTGACGGCTATTGAAAAACGCGTCGCGTCTTCCACGTCTGCCCGCGCTGATTGGATAACTCTGAGTTAGCCAGATTCCCACAACTCCTACGACTGGATTCGCTTCCTCTCCTCGCATCTAAAGACTACAGCCCAAAGCCCGCCTTTCCAATCTGAGATAATCTGCGCAATCTGCGGATTGCCAATCCGTTCCGCTTCGGTCTCTCTGCTTCATGAAACTTGTCCAGAGCCTGAAGGATCAGCGGATAAAAAACCATTCGGATGAAATCTCCGCTCTCCGCGGAGAGATGTTTCTATCGGCATCCATCTGCGTTCATCGGCGGTTGGAAAATGAGTGCGATTTCCTGCTCTTCCTGTGGTCTGTTGACTGGGGATTGAATCTCTAATCCGTGATTATTCGTGAAACTCAGTGGTTGAAAGAGAGGGCCTTCAGATGTGCGAACGCCATCGTTTCATGGTATACTTTGGCAATTCGGGCTCAGTTTCGCGAACGGCAGTGTAGAGCAATGACTGAATCTAAAGGGATTCCCATTCAAGGCCTTTTCTCACGATTCTATGACCGGCTCACCGCAATGTTCGGTTACGGAGAGGCGTTCACCCGAAAAATGGTCGATGAAGCATCGCTTCGGAACGGGGAAGAGGTGCTGGATTGCGGCTGCGGAACCGGCGCATTAGCCATTATGGCCAAACAGATCGTTGGGGAGAAAGGACGCGTCTCTGGGTTAGACCTCTCGTGCGATCAGCTTCAAATGGCCCGGAGGAAGACGCAGAAGGCGGGATTGGAAGTTGGATATTACAAGGGTTCCATTGATGATCTCCCGTTTCCGGATGCCTCGTTTGACGTCGTTTTCTGCACGATGACGCTTCAATATCATGTCCCTCTGGATGTCAAAAGACGCGCCTTCCATGAAATGCGAAGGGTTTTGAGAAAAGGCGGCAGGCTTATTATTGCCGATTTCGGACCCCCGGCTCATCTGTGGGGATGGATTCCGTTCTCGCTGATCGTTCTCAAATTTCTTTCTCACTCGTGGAGCCGCAACAGTTTGTTCAAACCTTTATCGGCATCACTGAGCGAAGCGGGAATACAGGTTTCAAAGGAATACGTTTTCAAGCAATACATCCACGTCATTATTGCTTCGTACTAAACATTCGCGGAATTCTTAGTGGAAGGTGTTTTGCTGTCAGTCGTCGTTTTGTTGGTGTCCTGGCGCCTTGGTGGTTCGTCTTTTTCTTCGTGATCTTCCTGTTGAACCCGCCTGCCGTTTCAGAATATAATTGATCCCGGTTGTGGCGCGCGGGACATTAGTAGCAAAGGGAGAAGGTAGTGATCCATGCAGCTGACGACTGACGGCATTTTGGTATTAATCCTCGGAATCTGCTCGTACGGGTTTTCCGGTCCAATCGCGAGGGCTTCCTGGCAGATCAATCTGCGCACCGGAAGCGAAACCTCGGAACAAACTTTCCTCAAAATCTACGAGGCAGCCGGCATCATTTTCATTTTCTGCGCGGTGTTGATGTTCTTCGGCGTTCTGCCGCTGAAGTGATGAAAGGCAGACCTCAGGCTCATGCCATTCGCTTAAGCGACTCCGACTGCTTTTTGTACGGACTGCATGCTGCCGCTCTTTCGGATTTCCCCCCGTTGGAAAACGGGGACAAAGTTTTCCCTATAACCTGAAGTCAGAAGCCTAAAGCCTGCCTCTCCCAATATTGACATGCCGCGGGGTTTGTTATAGTCTGAGTGACGCGGTTTTACTGGTTCGATGCATGAGCGGAATAATAGCTGTTAGGTAGACCGGGTTTTTTACTGGGGGGACAATCGACGTGATGCACGATGAGAAACCGTGGCTGAAGCATTATGATGCTGGAGTCGCACCCGATGTACCTGCGGCGGACACAACTTACGCTCACATGCTCGAGGAGAGCTTTTCGGATTTTGCGGACCGCGCGGCGCTGCACTTCATGGGTGTCACGCAGAAGTTCCGCGAGCTTGACCTGCTGTCGCGCCGGTTCGCCGCATTCCTCGGTGAGATCGGGTGTGGGCCGGGCGACGTCGTAGGCATTAATCTTCCGAATACGCCCCAGTACCTGATCGCGCATGCGGGCGCCCTGCGGGCCGGATGCGCCGCGACCGGCGTCTCTCCGCTGCTGACGCCGAAGGAAATGGCGTATCAACTCAATGACTGCGGCGCGCGTGTGCTGGTGACGCTCGACGCCATTTTCGAGCAGCGGGTGACGAAGATACATGAGAAGGTCGCGAAGCTTTCACATATTGTTCCCACCGGCATAGCCGATTTCCTGCCCTGGCCGAAACGCACGCTCGGCAGGCTCCTCAAGAAGATTCCGACAGGCAAGATATCGCCGCTGCCGGGGAAAACGGTGATTCATTTTCGGAGGCTGCTTGAGTCGTATCCACCGAAAGCGCCGAAGATCGATATCAAGCCCGAGAACATCTGCCTGATCCAATACACCGGTGGTACGACCGGCATGCCGAAGGGGGCGGAGCTGACGCATGGGAACATGGTGTCGAACCTTCTTCAGAGCAAGCAATGGCTGGATACCAAGCGGGGCGGCGAAATCTACATATCCGGCTTTCCGTTCTTTCATTTGGCGGGCCTGATGTACGGCATGAGCGGAATGGGGCTCGGCAACACGCAGATTCTGATTCCGGACCCGCGCAACACGAAACACATCTGTGACGAGTTCGCAAGGTATCTTCCGACGGCGATGGCGAACGTGCCGTCGCTTTACCAGATGCTTTTGGCCGAGCCGATGTTCAAGACGTTGAATTTCACGCAGGTGAAGGCGTGCCTTTCGGGCGCCGCACCGTTTCCGGTGGACTCGTTCAGTGCGCTCGAGGCGCTGGTGGGCGAAGGCAAGGTAATCGAGGTATACGGAATGACCGAGGCGAGTCCTCTCCTGACGATGAATCCGTTCAGGGGCCTGAAGAAGATCGGGACGGTCGGCATTCCGATCCAGAGCACGCACATGAAGCTGATGGACCTGGAGACCGGCGAGCGCGAGGTGGCGGTCGGCGAAGAGGGGGAAATCATCGCGCGCGGCCCGCAGATAATGAAAGGTTACTGGAAAAAGCCGGAGGAGACGGCGCACGCGATGCGCTCGATCAGGGGCGAAACATGGCTGTATACGGGCGACGTAGCCAAGATGGACGCCGACGGTTATTTCACCATTGTCGATCGCGCGAAGGACATGTTGAACGTGGGTGGATTCAAGGTGTTCTCGAAGGAAGTCGAGGAAACGCTGTACGAGCATCCGGCAATTCAGTTCTGCGCGGTGATCGGCCTCCCGAATCCTGAGCGCCCCGGCAGCGAAGTGGTGAAGGCGGTCGTCCAGCTTTCCGCCAATTTTAAGGATAAAGACCGCGACGCGATCGAGCGGGAGTTGATGCAGTATTGCCACGAGAACATGGCGCCGTACAAGCGGCCGAAATCGATCGAGTTCGTCGAGAGCCTGCCGCTGACGGCGGTCGGCAAGGTGGATAAGAAAGCGCTGAGGCCCAACAAGTAGTTCAAAGTTCAAGGTTCAAGGTTTCAAGTTTCAAGTGCGATTAAAAAGCGGGCGCGATGAATCGAGCGCCTCCGTGTGATGGGCAAATGCAACGAACGAAGTTCTCCAAAGTTCCGGATCAAAAGGGGTGAGTGCGAATGGTTCCGCGGCATTTCGAGAAGTACTTCAAGACGGAGAAACACCGGCAGTTCGACACCGACTTCTTCAAGGGCGCCGAGAACTACGAGGCGTGGGACGAGATAGATTTTGAGTCGCAGGACGAGATTCCGGGCGAGCGCACGTTTACGATCACGGCGGACGACATGAAATTCTATGCCGAGGCCGCACTCGACGATAATCCTCTGATGCATGACGAGGATCTGGCGAAAAAGTCGGCATACGCGCAACTGATGCCGCATCCGCTGTTCATCACGCAGATTGCATTCTGGTGCATCGGCGCGAAGGGGCGCGGCAATTGGGTGAGAACGCCGGGCGCGCGCAATCCCGGACAGGATATCGAGATATTCGAGCCGTTTCGTGTCGGCGAAACGATCCATATCAAGGCGCGACCATATGACCGCTACATCAAGAGAGGAAAGTATTATCTGCAGTACAAGGCGGATTTCTACAATCAGCACGATGTCAAGAAGGCCTCGTGGATCGCGACGCTGATTCTTCCGAAGACGCGAGCAGACATAAAGAAGTTTCTCGAAGGCCGGCGAGGGGTGGACGTGTGATGGAGGAGCCCATGAAGACATTGACTTTCGACTCGGTTCAGGTGGGCGAGGAACTGCCGCCATTCATCCAATCGGTAACGCAGGAAACGTTCTGGAAATTTGCAGTCGCTTCGCTCGATTACAACCCGGTCCATTGCGATCCCGAGTGGGTATCGACGGCTCAGCCATTCGGGATTCCGCAGACCGTCGGCCACGGGATGATGACGATGACGTTCATGCTGTCGGTCGTCTCGAACTGGGCATATCCCGCGGGGCTCCATATCAGGAGAATGACATCGAAGTTCATCTGGCCGGTGCTCGCCGGCTGGACCGTGAAATGCACCGGGACCGTTTCGGAAAAGCATCTGATCAGTCCGGGAAAAAACTACGTCATTGTGGACCTCAAGGCGGAAAACCAGGACGGAAGAGAGTTGGCGGTGTGCCGGACGGAAGTGGTGTTTCCGGAAGATTAGTTCAAAGTTCAAGGTCAATTGAGAGAAATACAAACCACAAAGGGCCGCCCGTACGACGGTCAATGACGGCGGGTAATAGGCGGGCGGCTACATGGGGCCGTCCCTACAACCGCAGGCAGAACGCCCGCGCCATCAAGGCTTCACATTTGCCTATCAATCCACTTCGAATCGGACCATTCCGGAAACCTGGAACATCTCGTCGGAAAGCTTGTTGACGTTCAGAAGAGCAGGCGCGATAACCAGTGCCCGCACTTCCATGAAAGGCTCAGTCAAGTCGCGCTGAACCTCGATGTTTCGGATGGTGACTTCATGAGCGGCCAATACTTTCTCAACATTCCCCAGCAGATCGGGCGCGCTGCGGGCATATAACGTCATGGTCTTGAATTTCTGGCGCTTCAGATAAACATGCTCGAACCGGCCGAGGAAATGAAGGGTGAGCAGGATCGCCGCGATCGTAAGCGCGGCAGCAAAGTAGTAACCGCCTCCGACAGCCATGCCGACGCCGGCGACTGCCCACAGGCTCGCTGCGGTCGTCAGTCCGCGCACGGTTGCGCCGAGCCGCAAGATTGCGCCGCCGCCGAGGAAACCGATACCGGTAACGATGTTGGCGGCGATACGAGTCGGATCGCTGACGACTGCGCCTGTGGCATCATGGGCCATCGCAATTGAGACAACAGTGATGAGCGTCGAGCCGACGCAAAGAATAATGTGCGTCTTCAGGCCCGCCGGCTGGTTGTGCCGCTCGCGCTCGAGCCCGATCAGTCCTGCGAGAGCGATCGACAGCACGATCTTGAATACGACAACAAGATATTCGTACACGAGAAAACCTCCCCCGATGCAATCAAAAAGCCATACATTGTTAGTCTAGCTAATGAAAGAAGTTATGTCAATAATGGCTGCCGACTGATGCGCGAATGATTGGAAGGATATCGGAAAGTATAGAACCAAAGGGGTAAAGAAAGATTGCAGGCAGGATGCCTGCGCTACGTGCAGGAATGAAAAAAAGGAGAGCGGCTTACCTCACAGTGAGTCTATCTCAAAATGCGCCGGCAGCCTGTTCTAGTAGCGCACGAGTTCTCTGCAGATGCGGTCGCGCGCCCGCTTGAGGGAATAGGAGCCGTTCTTGAGGCCGTTCGCGACGATGGAGAACGCGAAATTTTCGGTTTCGCCGTCAGCATAACCGGAGAAGGCGAACACGCCTTTCAGCGAGCCGGTCTTCCCCATCACCCGACCGGGAGGCACCATGGTAACCATCGATTGCAGCGACTCATCGGAGCCGACGGTTGCAAGCGACTCCCGATAGACACTGCGCCAAGGGCTCTTGTCCATATATTCGAGCAGTCCGGTGACTGAGTGGACGGTGACTTGATTCGTCCTGCACAGGCCGGAGCCGTCATGCAGATCGATGTCCTCGACGGGCAACCCGATCTTTTGGGTGAACTCGTGAATTGCGCGCGTGCCGCCTTCAAACGAGGCGCCTCGCCCGGTGCGGAGCCCGATCTGCTTGAGCAGCAGTTCGGCGTGCAGGTTCTGACTGCGCTTGTTGACCACCTTGATCATTTCGGAAAACGGAAGCGAGCGCCAATTGATAATGGGATCAAGTCCCGGCGGGACCGCCGAACCGAGTTCTTCCTCCAACTCGCGCGCGCGCCCATGAACCTTGATGCCTTTTCTCTGCAGACTCTCCTTGAAGACGGTGGCGGTAAAAAGCGCGGGCGTCTCGACGGGAACATTCAGCAATTCCTCTTTCTTTCCCATCCAGATTCTGCCGCGTAATTGAACGTCGGAACTTCCGCCGCCCGACGCCGCCCACACGGAGTTGTTGCGGCGGCTCGTGGTGTTTGCCTGATTTATGATGCGGGCGTAGCTGCTCTCGGGCGATTCCTTGATCCTGGGCTTTTGGCCTGGCGCATTCCCCGGAACAACGCAGATATCAATGCAGTTGTCGTTGAAAGAAAGCGCACTCACGCGGGCCGCATACCACTTCTGAGAATCGGCGGCCGGCCAGGGCCCGTAGTAGCAGGAATCGAAATAACTGTCGTCGCCGATGATGTCGCCCTTGATCTCTCGCAGGCCGAGCGACTTCAGGTCGTCGACCACCTGATCGAAGATCTCGGTCGGATGCTCGGTGAATCTGCCTGAGATGTTCGGGTCGCCGCGCCCGTAGATGATGAGGTCGCCGTCCAGGTTCCCTCGTTCGTCAATGTCGCCCCTCAAATAGAATGATGTATTCACCGTGAAATCGGGCCCGAGGTAATTCAACGCGGCGGCGGTGGTAAAGAGTTTTGTATTCGAGGCCGGCACCATGAGGCGCCGGGCGTTTCGCTCGTATACGGTTTCGCCGGAATCGAGCGATACAACTTTGACCGCTATTGTGCAATTTTCGGCGACTTCGCCCAGGATGGAATCTATTCGGGCCGCCAGAGTTTCAAATGAGGATGTTTCTGCGGCGATGCCGGATGAAGCAGTCAGAATGAGTAAGAAGAAAAGTATGAAGACATTGATTCCTGTTTTTCGCATACCTTCTCTCTCTGCATTTTACGCCTTAACCTTTGTAACCTCTGTTCGAACTGGAAAATCAGAGCGGCCGCGCCCGCGCCCGATGTCGCCTCTCTGATTTCAAGCGCTGTGATCGCGCGTCGGCAGGCCTCGCATGCTGAGGCAAAATCACGCCGCCGATGTTCGTAATACTTTGCCAGTTCCTCCAGTTCGAATATCGCCGAAGCTCCAGATTTGCTCAAGTCCTCCTTCCATAGCCTTACGGCGCCGTCCCAATTCCCGGCTCTCTTGTGCGTGAGCGAGAGCAGCTTGCGGCAGTTTCGGCCCAGCGGGTCGGGCAAACCCGCCTCCAGCGCCCGCTCGAAACAGGATGCAGCCAGTTCGACCTGGCGCCTGCGCTCGAAGAGCGTGCCAAGCCCGTACCAATCCTCGCCGTGCTCGAAATCCGCCTCGCGCGGATTCTCGACGGCTTTCAATATCAAATGCGTAATGCAAGCCAGCGTCAGCAGGTCCAACCGGTTATGGAGCAAAATTCGTTCCATAACGTTTCTATCTGCCGATCTGAGATAGGAAAAAAATGCCTGGGGTATCATCCATCCGTCGATATCATTAAGACGTTGGAACTTAAGGATATCGGCCTCGACGGTTTTTAGCGAACAATCTTTCAGGCGGTGTTTCCAGAGGCGACGCGCGGGATGGAGCATATCGAGGTGCAGTTTTTTGGAAATCGTTTGAGGGACGCCATTTAAGACAAACCTTCCCTCGATGACGGGCACGTCAAACGAACGACCGTTAAAGCTGGCGAGATATCGAAACTGGTCCAATTTCGCGCAGACTTTCTGAAGCAGGTCGCATTCAGACGGGAAATCGTTCAACAGATATTGTTCGACAACGAATCCATTCGGCGAGAGATAGGCGATGCCGACAAGGAACGCGCAAACGCCGATGCCGCCGGACAGGCCTGTCGTTTCCGTATCGAAAAATGCAATTTGATCGAAAGAAAGAGGCAAGTTCCCAAGATTTGGAAACAGGAATTCGAGCGCGTGCGGAAAATCTTTTTGTGTTGGCTGAAAGTTGTAGGTCCCGTGCCGGTAGTCGGCCGGAAAGGTATGGACAGAGTGCTCGCATAGAGAGGAAGAAGAGAGGGAAGAGGCAGGAGCCGGAATGGTTTCCGGTTTCGCCGGCCTGGTGTACCTGTCGAGCTTGTCCCGCAGATTCATAGAGCCGCTTCCGCCATTAATATGTCCAGCAGCTTCAGAGCGCTCTTTTTTCCCGTTTCCCCGATTTCGAGCGCGGGGCCCGCGCAGGAGGGGCACCCGCTTTCGCAGGCGCAGCCGGTGAGCAGCTCGCGCGCGATTTCGAGGAGCATATCGTGCATCCGAAAGATTTTCTGGCTGTAGCCGACGCCGCCCGGATAGTTATCGTAAATGAAGATGGTCGGCAACTGGCTGAAGGGGCAGCGCACCATGCTCACGGAACGGATATCGTTCGGGTCGCACATGATGTAGATCGGCACAACGTTGACCAGCACGTTCGAGAGTGCCTTGAGTCCGCCGCCGAGGTCGCCCTCGGTGAGGCCCGCATTCTCGAGGGAGTCGGGCCGGAAATCGATCCAGTAGGACGTTGTGTGCATCTCCTGTTCGGGCAGGTGAATCCGGCCGGACCCGATGTTTTCATGAGTGTGGAACTTTATTTTCTTGTACATGACCGGCAGGGTTGTGACGCTGACCTCGCCGTGCGCCTTGGCGCCGTGCGCGAGATTGGAATGCGCCGCCACGTCCAGAACCTTGATCTCCGTTTTCGATTCGGCGTCGGTGTAATAATCGACGTCGACCTGTCGGCCGTACGCCTTTTGATGTTCGAAATCGAACCGCTCGATCTCATACTGGCGGCTCTCATGGATATAGATGGCGCCTTCATATACGGTGAGCGGGGCGGCCTGGAGGTCGATCTCGCCAATGACGCTTGCATTCTTGGTCACATCGATGATGACAACATTCTCGGGAGATGCGCTCCGCAGGCTCACCTCCTCGGCCGGATACGTATCGGCCGTATAATACCAGCGCCCGTCGGCGTGCCTGAGGACGCGGTGTTCCTCGAGGTACGCGAGCAGGTCCGCAATCGTATCGACGCCGAAGCTCTCACCGTCGCGGAACGGCAGTTCGAAGGCGGCGCACTTGATGTGGCTCATCAGGATAATCAGGTTGTTCGGGTCGATCACGCCGTTCTCTGGCGGCTGCGCGAAGAAGTAGTCGGTATGGTTAATCAGATATTGATCTATTGGCGCGCTGCTCGCCAGCAGGAAGGCGGCGGAGACCTTGTTGCGCCTGCCTGCGCGGCCTGCCTGCTGCCAACTGCTTGCCACCGTTCCCGGATATCCGGCCATTACGCTCACGTCGAGCTCTCCGATGTCGATCCCCAGCTCGAGCGCGTTCGTGCTCACGACTGCCATGATCTCGCCGTCGCGCAGGCCGTGCTCGATCTCGCGACGCTCGTTCGGCAAGTATCCGCCGCGATACCCGCGGATGAGGCGGTCGGACTTGTGCATTTTGCGAACGGCTTCCTTCAGATAGGTAACCAGGATTTCGACCCGAAGCCTGCTGCGCCCGAAGACAATGGTCTGGATGTCGCGATCGAGAAATTTTTGCGCCAGCCGGCTGGATTCCGAGACAACCGACCGTCGAATGCCGAGCTCGCGGTTAACGACCGGCGGATTATACAGAACAAAATGCTTTTTCCCCGCGGGCGCTCCGTTATTAGAGACGAGCGAGACCGGTTTCCCGATGATCTTTTCGGCCAGTTCCTCCGGATTCGCGATCGTGGCGGAACAACAGATGAACTGGGGCGATGAGTTATAGAACTCGCACAGCCGCTGCAGGCGCCGGAAGACATTGGCGACGTGGCTGCCGAAGACGCCGCGATAATGATGAAGCTCGTCAATGACGATATACCGCAGCTTCTCGAACAGCTTGATCCATTTCGTGTGGTGCGGCAGGATGCCGGTATGCAGCATGTCGGGATTGGTCACAACAATATGGCCGGAGTGGCGAATCGCCTTGCGAGCCGAAGACGGAGTATCGCCATCGTAGGTATAGGTGCGGATGTCCTCGCCGAGCGCCGTGATGAGGCCGTGCAATTCCGCAACCTGGTCCTGTGAGAGCGCCTTCGTCGGAAACAGGTAGAGGGCGCGCGCATCGCGATCCGAGAGCAAGGTGTTGAGCACCGGCAAATTGTAGCAAAGTGTCTTGCCTGAGGCGGTCGGAGTTATGATGACGATGTCTTGGCCGTCCTCGAGACGATCGAGCGCGGTTCGCTGATGGGAATACAGTTTTTCGATTCCGCGGGTACGCAGGACTTTTTGCAGGCGGTCGTCGATCCGCGACGGGAAATCTTCGAGGACCGCTTCCCGCGGCGGAATCTCGCGCCATTCGGTCACGCACTGCATGAACCGGGGCGAGTCTTTCAAAGTATCAAGGACCTGCTCGAGGTTCATAAATATTCTTTTAGATGGAGCGGACAGGTGATGACCGCTTTATGTTGTGGTTTTGTTCTGATTGTACTCCAGTAATAGGATATCGTCAACGAAAAAATCTTCTCAAGAGGGAGAGAAGGCGTCTGTCACCGCAAGCAAACCGGGACACGAAGCGCCCACCCAGCGGCTCTTGAGTAACTTCTCCCGGTTCTGCCAGATACTAAGCTTGTTTCGCCTTTTGTTTTGTGGGGGACTTCTTCTTCAGGATATGTTCCGAGAGGCGCTTGCCGAGGCCGATGATCGTGAGGACAGTCGGCCGGTCGAGCGCCTCCGGGAAAGTACTTGCATCGCACACGTAGAGCCCCTCGACCTCGGTTTTCAGGTTCGTATCGAGCATATCGCCGATACGGACGGTGCCGCTCGGATGCGTTCCGCGGAGAGGGGAAACAAAGATGGAATCCGAATCGCAGCCTGCCTTTATCAGGATTTTCCGGCAGACGATCGAGGCATGATTGAGGCGTTCCTGGTCGCGCGCGGTCATCGGCTTGCTGATTTTGCCTTCCATCGTGATGCCGCCGGCGATCTCATCTTTCACTTTGATCATCATGCCGATCGTGTTGCGGTAATGAACGGCGGTGAGGGGATATTTGGGACCCTTGAGCGCCATGATCATCGGGTACAGCAGCCACGGATCGATGAGCGTACTCAGCATGTAGCCATTGTCGTCGTCGCACCAGGAGATGCTCATGGGAGGATCGCAGGAGTTGCCGCGGAAGTTGGCCACGCCGTAAACCATGACGGTCGGGTCCATGGTCATCCCCTTCCCGGCGTCAAACAGGCCGGAGTGCTGCAGGATGATCGGAGAGCCGATTCCGCCCGCGGAAATGACGACGGTGTCGGCCAAAATCTCAAACGGGTTCCCCTTGAGTTTTCCGCGCACGCCGATTGCCTGTCCGTGGTCGATCATGACGTCGGTCACTTTCGCTTGCGTGATCAGTTCGCAGCCGGCGGCTACGGCATCGTCGACGAACTCGGCGGCCGACCACTTGGCGCCGCAGCGACAGCCAAGCATGCACTTGGCGCCGCAGTCGTATTGAGTTCGTCCCGGGTCCATGAACTTGTCTTGCGGCTCGAAGTTATACCCGATTTCATTGGCGGCTTCCATGACGCGTTTCGAGGCGGAACCCATCAGGTGGTCGGGCAGCGGAGCGATCTTCAATTCTTCAATCGTCTCGCTGACCTGGTCGTCGATGTCGACCTTATACTTCTCCTTCAGCCATGCAGGCGGGCGCGATGCGCAACCGCAGAAAAGGTTCGTTGCTCCGCCGACAAGCAGCGGGCGGATGATGTTGAGCCCCTCCTTCGTCATCAGCATGCCCATCTTGTCGCAGTAGAGGAGGCATCCAAAATGTGTCCCGTAATAGAATTTGCCGCGTTCATCCTTGCCGCGTTCGAGCAGGACTACCTTTTTTCCCGCGCGAGCAAGCTGGCGGGCGACGGTCGCTCCGCCCGGTCCGGAACCAATGACAACGACATCGGCTTCTTTTCTTCTGAATGTAGTGGTCACGGTGTCCTCCTCGTCGTGTCGAAGCGGGATCTTTGACCCGCACCTTTTTCGGCTGAAGAGACAGAGAAGTTTATGCAGACGCTAGCGCAATTTTAACCCAGTCACGGAGCGAAAAGCAAGCGTTACCGGCGTGTTTCGATCGGGTAATGATTCTTTAGCTCTCGCGTGATCTCTTCAATATGCTCGAGTCCGCGGGTCTCGAGATGCAGCGTGACTCCCGTTTTCCCGAATGGAGCCTTTGAAGACGTGCGATCATGCTCGATCGTCAATACGTTCGCCTCGAGCCTGGCGACGTGGCTCAGCAGCGCGTGAAGAGCGCCGGGGACATCGTCGAGACTGACCTCGATCGTCATGAAGCGGCCCGCCTTGGCAAGCCCGCCATCTATTATCTTGCCGAGCATATTCACATCGATGTTGCCCCCGCTGAGAACGGGAACCACATTCCGGCCTTTCGCGATGCCGGAATGAAAAAGGAGGGCCGCCACCGGCACGGCGCCTGCGCCCTCGACGACCATCTTGCAGCGTTCCAGGAGGTGAAGGACAGCGGCGGCGATCTCGTCTTCTTCGACGGTAACTACCTCATCGACTAGGCGCTGGATAATCGGAAACGTCAACTCGCCGATCTGTTTTACGGCGATGCCGTCTGCAAGAGTGCGGCAGGAGGAGATCTTTACCGGCTTCCCCTGCTCAAGAGCCGCTTTCACCGAGGCGGCGCCGGCAGCCTGGACACCGACAATCTTTACCGATGGCTTCTTCTCTTTTATGGCGGTGGCGATGCCGGATATGAGGCCGCCGCCGCCGATTGCCACTATTACGGTGTCCACGTCCGGCCATTCCTCGATGATTTCGAGGCCGATGGTTCCCTGCCCTGCCATCACATCGTGATCGTCGAACGCAGGAATGAACGTGGCGCCGGTTTCATGCTGAACCGATTTCGCATACTCGGCGGCTTCATAAAAACCTTGCCCTTCAAGAATCAGGGTGGCCGGATAGCGGCGCATCCCTTCGACTTTGGCGAGCGAAGTCGCTTTCGGCATGACAATTGTGGCGTCGATACCGGCCTGCTGGGCTGCATACGCGACGCCTTGCGCATGATTGCCCGCTGAGGCGGCGATGACTCCTTTGCGTTTCTGCTCGCCGTCGAGCAGCAACATCTTATTGCTTGCGCCCCGGATTTTGAACGAGCCGGTCTTCTGGAGGTTCTCCGGTTTGAGGCGCACATGCAGTCCGGTCATCGAGCTGATCGAGCTTGTTTCCATCAGAGGCGTTCGGTAGATGGTACTCTGGATGCGTTGAAGCGCTTCCCGCACGGACGTCGATGATATCGTCATGGATTTTCCCTTTGTAGATCGCTTTCCCAAGAGAGGTTGCCTCGCGCCTGTGAGCTGCTTTGAAAAATGAGAATGTTTTTTCAGTCGAGCACCGGAATCAAGTGACGACGCCGTTGTTCGTGCACACGCTCTTGATTTTGCAGGTAAAGCATTTTTCCGCTACCGGGTTTTTCGGGCATTCGGCGAGGATGCCCAACCGACTGATGGCGAAGTCGTATTTAACCGGATCGTGCGGATCGAGTCGCTTCAGATTTTCCGTTATCTCTGCCGCCATCGGCCAGCCGGCGCACGTGCGCCTGGTCAGTCCGATCAACCTGCAGATTCGGGCGACGTGCGTGTCGAGCGGAATGATGAGGTTTGCGGGCGAAATGAATTGCCACAAGCCGAAGTCGATGCCGTCATCCCGCCGGACCATCCAGCGAAGGTACAGGTTCAGCCGTTTGCAGGCGCTGCCGCCGGCAGGCGAAGGAAAAAAGAAGCGGACTCCCGCACCGTCGGGCAAGATACCGTCGGGATGAACCGGCGAACAATCGAGCGTGAGCACCCGCTCGACAAAATGTGAAAGCGACTGCCGGATGTCTTGGCCGTTTCGACAGCCGGCATTGAAGAACCCGCCGATCGAGCCACCGATCTCGAGCATTTGCTGGATATACCACAGAAGAAGAACGATGTCATCCGCCGTATTAAATCTGTGAGTAAAACCGGAGAAGCTGGAGCGGTCAATGGGGCTGAAGCCGCGCACATAGCGGGCGGGCCTCGTCCCAAGTATTGCCAGAAGGCGCTCGAGATTGCGTTGAATCATCTTCACGTTCCCATAGGCCAATGAACTGCAGATCAGGCCAACCACTTCCCGATCGACAGGATCGCGGTACCGATGAACGAACCAGATCGGATCGGAGGAAAGATATTCCTTATTATAGGTGCTCTGCAAGCCATCCAATTTCTTTTTGAGAAGAGGAAGCTTCATTCTTTAATGCATTCACTCATCCAGTTCCATAATGGATTTTCAAATTCAGCGTACCATAGAGACCGAAACTGGTCAAGGGAGGGCGAAGGGTGCTGGGGCAATCCCGGGGCCGGGAAGAACCCTCGGCGAATTGGCGGATCAGGCCGCTTCGAGAACAAGAAGCGTTACGTCGTCGGTGAATCCGGCCGAGGAAGAGCGGGTTATCTGTTTGATGAGCGATTCGGAGATTTCCCGAGGCCGGAGACGGTCGGCGTTCAGGCTTCGGCAGAAGGAGAGCAGCTCCTCGATCGAGATCTGGATGGTGGAGTTGATTTTGACGTTCAGAAGCCCATCCGTGTAAAAAAGGAGAAGGTCGCCCGAATTCAGCCGGGTTTCGATCTGAAAGTATCCAGCGTTGCCGATGATCCCGAGAGGCATCCCCCCGTTTTCGGGGGCATGCAGCACTTGCCAATTCCGCTCTGCCTTCTGGTACTGGAGGAGGGTGGGATGTCCTGCATATGCATAAATGAGTTCCTTATTGATTCCGCGATAGGTGGCGGCGACCATCGTAACGAATTTTCCGTTGAAAAGCCTGCGGCGGACCGATCGATTGATGGATTCCAGGAGCCTGCTGTTATCAAGTTCGTCAATGTATTTCTGGAGCAGTCCCTTTATCGCCGATGCCGCGCGCGATACGATATCTCCATGTCCGGAGACGTCCGCTATGACTATTTTCGAAATGTTCTCTTCCTCGCAGAAAGAGAGGAAATGGAGGTCTCCCCCCTCGGAGGCGTTATATGGCCTGCTCAGGAGAAAACCCCTCAGGTCGCCGATTTCGATATCCTGTTCTATTTTTTTATTGCCCCCCCACGCTTCCCGGCACTGGAACACGGGGGGAGGAACCTTTTTCATGGGCGACATCCCCTTCGTTCACCTTCCATTATGCGCAATTATCTTGTGCAGGGAAAATCTTTGCAGAGCGACAGCTTGACTTGACATTCCTCTCTTTTTCAGGATAGAGTAACGTCACTTTAAAGCCATCTGCAACGAATGGGGAAAGGGTGCAGGATGGGTATTGAAGTGAAATGGCCTGAGAAAAAGGAGGCGAGAAAACCGCCTTCGAAGAAGGCCAAAAAACCCGCCAAGGTGTCTGCAGTAAAGTTTCCTGTCCTTTTGGGCGCGGCTTTTCTGGTGCTGATGGCTGTCGCCATCGTCTTTCTGAGGCTGAAACCGCTCTCATCGAATCGTCCGCCTGACGAGGTTGCAGCGGCGGCGCTGGGGGCTCTTTCGGCCGGTATCAAAGATGATTTTCTGAGACACGTCGACATCAGGACGTTTGTGTCGCAGATGGACTCGACCGGCGTCACCCGAAGGGATTATGCGCAAGCCAACTGGCGCCGGAAGAGGGAACTTGAATCGGTCCACGCCCAGTTACTGTCCGAGGATATCTTTGTCGGCGAAAATACCGGCAAATCCTATGAGATTATCGGGAAGGATATCAAGGAAACTTCGGCCGTCATCATGATCCGTCCCTGGATCCAGTGCGGCAACAAGCTGTACAAGCGCCTCGTTTTGGAGAAGCGGACGCACGGCTGGAAGATAACCGGCCTCGCCTCGCCCGATGCCTGATAGTATACACACTGATTTTTGAAAAGCTGATCCCCGCCGTGGTTGCCTGCCGGCAGCCCGTGCACTCTTCCGTCTTATTCCCCCGATTGTTCCCCCCGATATCTTTGCAACTGCCAATAATGATATACTTGTCGCCGGATTTTCTTTGGAATGTTACAAAAAAGGGGAGGCGCAGGAACTTGAACGAAAAGAAGAATCTCTCCGCTTTGCCGAAAATTCTTCTCATCGCTGCGATCCTGATGCTTGGCCTCATTGGCTTCGGCGTCTCCAAACGCGAAAACCTTCAGCGCATGTGGAATGTCTACACATTCTTTGACGAGGACAAGCGCATCGAAAACTTCCACCGCATGGATCGGATCATGCCCGCCCGAACGATTCATCATGCGGGGCCGGCATTCCAGTTTCAGCGGAACGAAACGGAGCTGAATCCGTTCTATATATTCAATGGCGAGTCCAAAAAGGTTGATGATTTCCTGGCGGAAACCATCACGACGGGACTCCTGGTGGTGAAGGACGACATCATCGTTACAGAACGATATTTCCATGGTGTTTCCAAAGACTCGCTGTGTACGTCGATGTCGGTGGCGAAATCTTTTGTCTCCGCACTGGTGGGGATCGCCATTGATGATGGCTTGATAGCCGGCGTCGAGAAGGCGATAACGGATTATGTTCCGAAGCTGAAAGGTTCCGGTTATGAGGGAGTGCCGATCAAGCACGTCCTGCAGATGTCGTCCGGCGTAAAATTCAACGAGGAGTACGATAATCAATCTTCCGATATCAACACCATGTTCCTCAAAATCTTCGGGCTGGGACAGCCGATAGACGATTACATGGCGAAGATCAGGCCCGAGTTTCCCTCAGGGACGACCAGCTACTACCGAAGCTGCGACACGCAAGCGCTGGGGATGCTGATTTCGGCGGTGACCGGCAAATCAGTATCGACATACCTCGAAGAAAAAATCTGGAGCAAGATCGGCATGGAACATGACGCCTTCTGGTGCACCGACCTGAGCGGGACCGAGCTTTCGTTCGCCTTCCTGAACGCAACGGTGCGGGATTATGCCAGATTCGGGCGTCTCTATTTGCATAACGGAAACTGGAATGGGAGCCAGATCGTTTCCGAGAAGTGGGTGCGGGAGTCGGTCACGCCGGATGACCCGAACCTGCAGCCGGGGCCGAAGCCGGAAAGTTACGAGATTTCCTTCGGCAATTTCGGCTATCAATACCAGTGGTGGATTCCGGAGCATTCGGACGGCGAATTCATGGCGATCGGCGTGTGGGGTCAATATATCTATGTATCGCCAAAAGATAATCTCGTCATTGTCAAGACCAGCGTGGACCCCCACTTCGCCGACAACAACTATGAGCATGATGAAGAAACTGCGGCCGTTTGCCGGGCAATCGCGCAGGGACTGAGAAGTGGGGGTTCTGCGGGGACGATATGAAGGAGCTTGATCCGCAGATTAATTTGGAAACCGCAGGCCAGGTGTCTGCTGGTCTTGGCTGATTTTTCGGCAGAGAAAAAAAGCTCGTCGTCCGCAGATCATCTGCCGAATGAATTCAATTCCTCACAATGGCACGCGTCGCAATAACCTTGGCTGATAGTGATCATCAAGTTTTCTCTCGAATTGTCGAGTGTGCCCGCTGATATCCTGGATTCAGGTTGGATAAGGACAATATTCCGCTCTTGTATCTTCATTTCTCGCTTGATAATGTCCAGGATGCCATTATATGTCTCAGGCAGCCTTTCAATCGTCTGCCTTAAAC
This sequence comes from Candidatus Abyssobacteria bacterium SURF_5, assembly GCA_003598085.1. Lineage (NCBI taxonomy): Bacteria > Pseudomonadati > Candidatus Hydrogenedentota > Candidatus Abyssobacteria > Candidatus Abyssobacteria bacterium SURF_5. The sequence continues at coordinate 26,140 of QZKU01000038.1, read as the reverse complement.
CCTTCGGGAAGTTTCGGGCAAACAACCCTGTCGCTAAACGCTCCAGGAAAGAGCGCGATCGTATGAATCCCTTGGGGTTCGGTGAGATCACGATCATGTCGGTGGCTCCCGCATCAAGGGCTTTTTTGATTCCTATAGGTACTGAGAGAGCGCCGTCGACGTAATCCTGTCCGGCGATCCTCACCGGTCTTCCATAGGAAATCTCTGCTGCTTTGGTGGCTCTCAAGACTTCGAAAAAATCCACATCGTCATGGTTCGAGAAGTATTCCGCCTCGCCTGTTCGGTAATTTGTGACCGGGATGAATAGTTCGGTCACCTGGGATTTTAACGCTTCGACATTCAATCTATCCTGCTGCTTGAAAACGACGTCGATCAGGTAATCGATGTTCAAGAGAGGGTTCCCGAGAAAGATATTTCTGAAGCTCAGGAATTTCCACGTGGAGAGTAAATTCGTCCAAATGTTTATGATAGAGTCGAACTGTCGCGTGACATAGTAGGTGAGCGTTCCGGCGCTGCCCGAGGTGGCTACGGCTATGTCGACGGACGTTATGTGAAAGTTTTCTATGAGCGCTTTGATCACTCCAACCACGTAACTCGACCGCAGCCCTCCTCCTTCTGCAACGATACATGTCCTGTGGTTCATGAAGAACGTTCGTCTTTTCATCTTGACTCGGTAGTGAATAAAAATTATACCACAAAGAGGGGAAGAGAATGCCCGACGGTTGAGCGACTGGCTCCTGCTCCGGGGAAAGGGGCCATTCCACGAATTCACAAAAGCGTGAATTCCGTAAATGGAGCCAGTCCCTTCCGCACGGGGGACAATCCCGAGCGCGACCTGTCTTTCCCGGTCATGCGCCCTTGCTGCCGTTTGCAAACAATCGAAAAGGGTGTTACATTTTTATTGTGAGGTAACTAGTTTTATACTGGTCTTACTGCAGCCGAACAGGCTGTGTAGATGTCCAAGAAGGAGGTCGTTTTTCATGAAAGAGGACATTCGAGGCGTACCCGTTGGTATACTGAGTCGCATTTCGTGGGGAGCCATATTTGCGGGCGCCGTAGTCGCCGTGGTTGTCCAGTTGACGCTGATTACGCTGGGGCTGGCGATAGGCTTTGCGACAATTGATCCCGCATCAGAGCAGAATCCATTCGGCGGCCTGGGCATTGGCAGCGCTATCTGGTGGATCGTCAGTAGTATCATAGCGCTCTTTGCCGGCGGCTGGGTTGCCGGCAGGTTGGCGGGTCTCCAGCGCATTTTTGACGCCGCGCTTCATGGCATTATCACCTGGGGATTGGTGATACTGCTCTCGGCGTACTTCATCACCAGCGCGGTAGGCGCCATTATCGGGGGCGGATTCGGCATGATCGGAAGCGTGCTCTCCGGTTCTGGTCAGGCTGTTACCGCATTGCTGCCGGCGGACGTTTCCGGGGAGATTCAGGAAATCGTGGGAGCCCAGGAGAACCAGCAATTCGCGAGAAATCTGTATTCGGCAGTTGGAGATATGGCGCGAGGCGGCGCAACGCAGCAGGAGCGCGAAAGAGTGGTCGCTCTTCTTGAGCAAAACACCGGTATGTCCAGACAGGAAGCCGAAGACTTTGTCAGGCGTACTGAAACTACGCTTCAGGAAGCGGAGCCCCAGATGCGTCAGGCAGCCGAAAATGTAGCCGGCGGGATCAGCAGAGCCGCATTAGCGTCGTTCATAATGCTCGTTCTCACCGGCGCCGCTGCGGGATTCGGAGGAGTGGTGGGAAGAACAAGAGGACCGGGCGAAAAGATAATTTTTCGCAGAAGGCAGAAAGCCGCCTAGGCGTCGAGGCAGACGTATTGACTGGAGGTGATGAAGAAACCATCGACGACAATTTTCCAGAAAATCAATCCGGCGTCAGCTCGTGATTTCCCGTACGATTCCGGCGGATCAAAATGATATAATGTCGTTATGTCAGTCTGCAAGGAGGTCGCGATGAGGATATCCGCCAATGGAATCAAAATGAATTACGAGTTGTCCGGTTCAGGCGGTTGGATCGTCCTGATTCACGGGTTCAGCGACAATCTTAACATGTGGTACAACCAGGCGCCGGAATTCTCGAAGCGATACCGCGTTCTCACGTACGATGTCAGGGGATTCGGCCGAACTGAAGCAGGGAAGCAGCCGTACTCGATGAGTCTCTTTGCGGACGATCTGTATGAGTTGCTCCGCGCCCTTCAGATCGAATCCGCGTGCGTGCTGGGGTATTCGATGGGCGGGCGCATCGCGCTGGAATTCGCGCTGAAGCACCCGGAGATGACCGAGGGCCTGATATTCGCCAACAGCGGCATTGGCGCGGCGCCGAGTCCCGACATGGAAGAACGGCGAAGCATGATGGCCGGGATTCTCCAGCAGGGCGACAACGATCTCATTTCCGAGATCATGACAAGCGCCTCTTTCTCGCCGGATTTTGGACAGAGGAACCCGCCGGCGTTTCAGAGATACAAGAGCGTAAAACTGCAGAACAATCCATCGGAATATTACGCGATCATGCAGGCGATTGTCGGCGCGATTGACAGCCCCGTCGAATTGAACCGGCTCAGGTGTCCGGTGCTGATTATCGCGGGCGAGCATGACGGATTGATGGACGTGAGTGTTGCGGAATCGATGAACAAAGCCATCGAGAAAGCGGAACTGCATCTGTTGCCCACCGGCCACGCGGCCGCAATCGAGGCGCCGACGCAATTTAACCGGATAGTGCTCGATTTTCTCGCGAAAATTCGCGGTGGAACAAAAGAGTAGCCCGCATCACCAGCCCGGACTCAAGATGCCGGGATGAAATCGGGCGGGCGGACCTCGTGAAACCGTATTGCGTCGGAGGGGCACACGACCGCGCAGAGGCCGCAGCCCGCGCATTTCTCGCTGTCCACGGCCGCCTTTGTCTCGCCCCCCTTCTCCTCCAGCGTGAGGGCGCCGAAATAACAGCGGTCGATGCAGGATTCGCAGCCGATACACGATTCCTCATCGACGACCGCCTGGAATCTTGACGGCGAGACGAATTTCGCGCCCTCTTTCGAGAGGAGCGCCTGCAGTCCGATGCAGCAGTCCGGACAGCAATTGCATATATAGTGGTCGGTGTGCTCGCTGTTCATCGTCACATGGACGAGGCCGGCCTCCTCGGCCGTTCGCATGATCTCCAAAGCCTCGGCCTTTTCGATCTCTCTTCCCGTTCCCCGGGCAATCGCGTAGTCGGCGCCCCGGTTTATCTGAACGCACACCTCGAGCGGCTTCCGGCATTTGCCGTCGACCACGCGGCACGCGCACCTGGTCACCGCGATTCTTCGGGCCGCCTCGATGATCTCCTTAACATTCTCATAATGCAGAATCGCGGTCCTGTCTTCGATTGCGGCGTCAACGGGCACGATCCTCTGCGGAGGATGCGAAAGAAATCCTTCGAACATCTTGGCGGTCGACGCCCATTCCTTTTCCGTCCACTTTTTCCATAAGTCGAGAAATTCCTTCGACGCTTTCGGCCACAGCGCGGTGGCATCATGAAATTGGATTACGTCCCTGCACATCCGATATTTGCCCGAGCCGCTCGACACGATCGCCAGTCCCCGCTGAAACAGCGCGTCCAGAGACTTCTGCACTTCATCCTGTGGCCGGCCTGTGGCCTCGGCTAGTTCGGACGGCGTCGCCGGCAACGCCAGCAGCAGTCTTGCCTCCTCTTCGTCGGCGACCATCCTGAACAGTTGCTTGACGTCGTCGGAATGACCCATCATGATTCTTTCGGCAAGTTCCTGATACACGTTTGTCTCATTCATCGTCCTCATCTCCTCGAAAGGGCTCGCCCGGCGGTGAGCCGGTTGGACCAGCTGCGTCTGTGCTTGGAGAACTCAGTCGCCTCGGGGTTACAGAAGGGCGCGGCGGTTTTGAATTACAGTGATCTCTGTCTCGAAGCGGAGTCGCGGCTCAGATCCTCTGTAATCGATATAAGCTCTGCTTCTTTCCAGCTTTGGCTCAAGTGGTGACAGCACAAAGGCATTGGAATCGACATTGAGCGATTTATCTGCGTTCAGCTTTAACCGCTGCAATCATTGCCTGAATATTTTCGAGCGGCGTTTCCAGCGGCAGTTCGCATCCGGTGGAAAACATGTAATTGGGAACATCGCGCATCGAATCCAGCAGTTGCTTCGTGGCGGCTGCCGCCTGTTCCGGAGTCCCATTAAGCACTGTTCCCACCGGATCCAGGTTGCCGATGATAGCGACATCCTTTGGCACGCGGGAGACAATGGCAGGAAAATCCACAGGCGTGTCCAGGCTGATGCCCTGCACGCCGGTCGCGCACATCTGCTCGATGATGTGCGACGTCTTTCCACAGACGTGAAGGATGACGGGCACCTCAACCGAGTCAACCACCTGCTTCACATACGGGCCGGCAAATTTTTCGTACTGTTTCGGCGAGAGAAGCCCGGCTGTCGGGTCCCCGAGGATTATGGCGTCCACTCCCGCAGAAACCATCGATTGCGCAAACATGATGGAGACATTTGTGCAGAATTGCACGAGCCTTTCGACAAAGGCGGGTTCACGAATGATTTTCCGCGAGACTGATTCGACTCCGCCCAGTATCGCCGCAAGTGAAAAAGGTCCGCCATCGAGAGCTCCGCGGATCAGCGTAAACCGGCTTACCATTTCCGTGATGAGATGAAAGGTGCTGCCCATCCGGCCGAGTTGAACGGGTCCGGATTTCTCAATCCGCTTTAAATCTTCAAGATTGTCGATCACGTGTTTGGTGATCAGGGCCGATCCATCCTCGGGCATCTTCACTGTGCACCCGTAGCTTTCGGCAAAAGCCGAGGTGTCGGGCATACTGCAGAAAGCGAATTCCGTCTCGAGCAGTTTGGTGGCATATGAAAGCGACTGCAGGGCGACATCGGCATTGAGAAGATTATCTTTGAGCCTGGTATTATTCAGCCGCGCCGCCACCACTCCTATCAAGGGGAAAACCATGCGGCGCCCGGCAATCTGCATGATCTCGCAGAGAGTCATCCGATGAAAAGTGTCCAATAGGGAAAGTCCAAGCGGGCGCAAGGCGGGAGTTTGGCCGATCCAGGCAAAGACGTCAATCAGCGGCTCTGCTTCTTCTTTCCTTTCCCTTTGGGCCAGCCACTGCTCGAGCCTTGCGGCTCCCTCTCCGGCAGGATGATGCCGTACCCATTCCTGTACACTGGCGATGATTTGAGCTATATTCCCATTCGGTTCAGATTTTGACCGGGTGCCCATATCGCTTTCTCCTGCTCCGCTATTGATGCAAAGGATTTGCTGAGATTTCCATCGAATGTATCTCAGCCTATCCCAGCACTGCGGAAAAATCAAGATAGATTGACATTTCGAATTTCCCGATTCCAAGGGATTATATGCCGAATATCAGGATATCAGGATATCAGGTATTGGGGCCATGAGAATAGTCTTTGGTGGTGCGGCCGAGGATCTCTTCAATTATCTCTTTGGCCTCGCTAAGTGTAGAGACTACCGCATATGCAAGCGACTGTATCTCCTCGGTCGGTTGGGCGAGGTCCGGTACCATGATCGGTATCATTCCCGCCGCTTTAGCGGCGCGGATGCCGGAAAAGGAATCCTCCAGGACGACGACTGCTCGCGGCTGAGCATCGAGCAATGCTGCTGCTTTCAGGAAAATTTCGGGATGAGGTTTTCCATGTGAGACTTCGTCTCCGGCAACGACTGTCTCGAAGCTCGAAACAAGGTTAGTCAGCTCCAGTTTTCTCATGGTGATATCACGCGCGGTTGAGGTCGCAACTGCATATCTTAACGACTTCATTTTCAGAAAATCCACCAACTCATGAACTCCCGGCTTCACAGGCAATCCATTTCGAGCGATATCCTCATAATAGGTCTCCCTCATTCGGGCCCTGCATTCTTCTACTGGAAAATCATCTCCGAGCAGATTTCTAAGGACCATATTTGAATCCCGCACATTTCGTCCGACTATTCCAAGATATTGCTCATCAGTCAGAACGACGCCGAACTCCTTGAAAGCCATCAACCAAAACCGCTTCGCGATTCGCTCGGTGTCGAGAATAAGGCCATCCAAATCGAAGATCACAGCATCAACTTTTCGACTGCCAGCTTTTCTTGTTTCCGCGGACATAATGCTATGGTATCAGCTGCAGCAAAAGACTTCAATTGGGGACATAGTACGTGGGCGCATGCCCCTCCTCTTCTCCCCCTCGCTGATCTCAGACGCTTCAGAATTTTGAGAGAATATTCAGAAAGATACCTAATCCGAGGCCGTAAACCAGATGCAGGATGGCCGGCGAGAGCAAGGGACGCGTGCCTTGGGGGGTGCCCAGACCGAAAAAGCCCCACCCGTATGCAGGATAAAACGCCGAAGTTTGGGAAAAAAGCGAACGCCCTCTTGACAGGCGGCGGTGGGGGTGGTATAATTCTGATTAATCAGAATGTACTGATTGCACTGATTTAGCTAAAACGGGAGGTGGTCAGGTGAAACGGAAACTGGCGCAAGGATGCTGCGGACCCCAGGCGGCAGAACGAAACGCCGCGTGCTGCAAAGTCGAGGCGCTCATCCCGATCGATGCGCGCGGCCAGATCGTGCTTCCGAAAGACTTGCGCGAGCGGGCCCACATACACCCCGGCGACAAGTTGGCTGTGGTCGCTTTCGAAAATGAAGGCTCTGTCTGCTGTATTGCTTTGGTGAAGGCCGACTCATTCGCGGATACGGTGAAAGGTATGCTCGGCCCGATGATGAACGAAATCATGCAGGAATGAGAGGAGCGCAAAATGAAAGAAGAAGAAATTCGAAAAACGGTGCGGGATCGCTATGCAGGAAGAGTGAAAGAAAGTTCCGGTTCCTGCTGTGCGCCCGCCGCCTCGTGCTGCGGAAGCGCGAGCAAGGCCGAAGTTGTGAGCAAGGCGATCGGGTATACAGACGAGGACCTTTCGTCGGTCCCTGAAGGGGCAAATTTGGGTCTCGGCTGCGGGAATCCGGTTGCGCTGGCCTCTCTCAAGGAGGGGGACGTTGTCCTTGATCTCGGTTCGGGCGCGGGATTCGACTGCTTTCTCGCAGCGAAAAAGGTCGGTTCCGCCGGAAAGGTCATTGGAGTGGACATGACTCCGGAGATGCTCGACAAGGCGCGAAAGAACGCAGCAGAAGACAACTTCGGCAACGTCGAGTTCAGGTTGGGCGAGATCGAGCACCTGCCGGTGGCGGACAACGCGGTGGACGTGATTATCTCCAATTGCGTCATCAACCTTTCCCCGAACAAGCCGCAGGTGTTCAGCGAGACCTTCAGGGTGCTCAAGCCCGGCGGCCGCCTGATGGTATCGGACATCGTTCTGCTCGAGGAGCTTCCGGATTTTGTGAAGGAATCGATCGACGCGTACGTCGGGTGTGTGGCGGGCGCCTCGTTGAAGGAGGACTATCTGCAGGCGATACGGGATGCCGGATTCAAGGACGTTTCGGTTGTGGGCGAGGCGGGTTTCGGAGCCGACCTCCTTCTTGGAGACCCCACTGTAAAGGCCATGGTCGATGCGCTGGGCGCCTCATTCGAGGACGTCCAGAAAGTCGCCAGTGCAGTGGTCAGCGTAAAGGTTCGGGCTGAGAAGCCGTAAGCGGGACCGCTTTGACTATTATGGTTCCCCGTACTATTCACTTTCGAAATCTTGAATTTATGTCCCCTTTTTTTGCAGATGTCACAACTTAAGCCCAATGATCATGGGGGAAGAGCCAGTTACTTATTAAGCCTTCAATCCAGAATCCAAAATCCAAAATTGGTTGTGTCCCGGAGTTTTTTCCCGAGATGAACATGGCCGAAATTGTCTATGACGAATCGACCAGTCTTCGGTACAGGATCTTCGTGAATTGTTTTCTGTATCCGCAGGGAATGAGGAGCTTCGTTTTCCGAAAGATCGATGTGCGTGATGGCGAAAAGATATTGGATGCGGGATGTGGATTCGGCCTTCTGAGCAAAGCGATCGCCGACAAAGCAGCGCGTGAAGGCAGCTCGGAGATAAAGCAGCATGCGTTCGACATATCTCCGCAGATGCTGTCGTTATTCCGCAGCCGCTGTTCTTTTCCAGTCGATATGAGGCAGGGTGACGTCCGGCATCTGTCGTATCCGGACGAATATTTCGATCTGATCCTGACGGCGGCCATGCTCGAGTATGTGCCGAACATCAAAGATGGGTTTGTGTCGCTGGGGCGCACGTTAAAGAGCGGCGGCCGCATGTACGTTTTCATGTCGAGGAAGACCGCGCTCAATAATTTCCTGTTTCGCCCGTTTGGCGATCCGAAGTGTTATTCACCACAAGAACTCGTTGGCGTCGTGAACGAGATCGGCTTTTCCGGCATTCAGCAGGAATATTTCACGCCCGCCTTTTTCTGGCTGAACGCGTGGGGCTTCATCCTCAGAATTATTAAATAACCTCAGAAAATTGACACTCACGCCGGCTTATGCTAGATTCTAACGGATGATTTCGGGGGAATCTGCGTCCGGCAATCGAAATATTCGGCCTTCCCTTTCTACAATGTCATTACTGCTTGTGCATTTGTGGAATTATGGCAAAGATCAGGATAGGCGTAGGACAAATCAAGCCGACACTGGGCAACATCGAGAGAAACCTTGCTATTGTCGAGGAGTACATCGGCAGGGCAAAGGAAAAGGGAGTTCAGATGCTTGTGCTGCCGGAGCTTGGTTTGACCGGCTATCATCTGCGCGACATGGTTCCCGTGGTCGCGATGCACGATCAGCATCGGGTGATTCAAAAGATGCTGAAACACAGTCGCGGGATAACAATCGCTTTCGGTTATGCCGAAGAGAGCGCCGACCACAAGTTCTACAACTCCGCCCTGTACCTGGAGGATGGGAAGATTGTTCATCGGCACCGGAAGGTATATCTGCCGACATATGGAATGTTTGACGAGCTTCGCTACTTTGCATCCGGCGATTCTATCTCCGCTTTCGATACGAAATTCGGACGCACGGGCATCCTGATCTGCGAGGATGTCTGGCACCTCTCGACCGGCTGTATTCTGAGCGCAGACGGCGCGAACATCATGCTTCACCTCGCGACCAGTCCGGCGCGGGGAATGAAAGCAGGTTCGCGCCTCGACATCTATGACATATGGGAGAACCTGAACCGCACCTATGCAAGCGCCTTCTGCTGTTACGTTGTCTTTGCGAACCGCGTGGGCTGCGAGGATGGAGTCACCTTCTGGGGCGGCTCCGAGGTGATCGATCCCGACGGGGAACTGGCGGGAAAGGCGAAGTACCTCGACGAAGAACTGCTCGTAGTAGATATCGACCCTGAGAAGATACGGCGGGCGCAGATGTACACGCCGGTCCGCCGGGATGAAAAGCTCCTGCTGACGCTGCGCGAGCTTCAGCGGATAGCGACCGAGCGGGGGAATCGTGAATGAGTAATCAACTTGCAATCGACCCGGAAATCGTGACCGATATTCTCACCCGTTTCATCAAAGAGGAAGTGACAAAAATAGGGTACAAACACGCGGTAGTGGGCATATCCGGCGGAGTGGACTCTTCGACGTCGGCGTTTCTGGCGGCGCGCGCGCTGGGCAAGGAAAACGTGTGGGGCATCATCATGCCGTACAAAACGAGCAGTCCCGACAGCACGCGCCACGCGAAAGAAGTTGCAGAAATGAGCGGCATACACATCGAGCAGGTTGAAATCACTCCCATGGTCGATGCCTACTTCAAATATATTCCGAACGCCGACAACAGGCGCAAGGGAAACGTCATGGCGCGCCAGCGCATGATCATCCTGTACGATAAATCGGCCGAGCACGATGCGCTCGTGCTTGGGACGAGCAACAAAAGCGAGTTCCTTCTCGGTTACACAACATTGTGGGGCGATATGGCGTCCGCTCTCAATCCGATCGGGGACCTGTATAAGACCCAGGTGCGCCAATTGGCGAAATATCTGGGGGTGCCGGACGAGATCATCGGGAAACCGCCGAGCGCCGACCTGTGGGCCGGCCAGACGGACGAAGCCGAACTCGGTTTCACGTATGCCGAGGTGGACAAGCTGCTCTACCTGCTGGTCGACAAGCGTTTCGCCGTGGCGGAACTTCTCGAGATGGGCTACGAGGAGGATTTCATTCACAGGGTGTTCGAGACAATGCAGCGAACCCAATACAAGCGCCGGCTCCCGATTATTGCAAAGCTGTCCCACCGCACGATCGACAGGGATTTCCGCTATCCGCGCGACTGGGGAGTCTGATCCGCCATTCCAATGACAGTGAATGAGAACCCGAGACATTATTCCGCAGACGGCGGAATACTATTCGTTGTCGGGACCCCGATTGGGAATCTGGAAGACATAACGCTTCGCGCCCTCCGCATCCTCAAAGATGTGAATGTAATCGCCGCCGAAGATACTCGGCACACGCGAAAGCTGCTGTCGCACTACGATATTCACACGCCGCTGGTCTCCTATCACGAGCACAACAAGCGCAGCAGAATCCCGCTGCTCATCTCGCGGCTCGGAGCAGGCGAACGGATCGCGCTGGTGAGCGATGCCGGCATGCCGGGCATTTCCGATCCCGGCCACGAATTGATCGTGGCGGCGCTCGAGGGCGATATCGAGGTGACTGTGGTTCCGGGCGCGAGCGCGCTGATCAGCGCGCTGGTCGTTTCGGGTTTGCCTACAAACGCGTTCACGTTTTCGGGTTTCCCCCCGCGCAAGGCCGGCGAGCGAGCCGATTTCATGCGGCGCGCGCTTGCTTCCGGCTCGACGACGGTCTTCTTCGAGTCGCCGAAGCGGCTGGTGAATGCGCTCGAACTGATCGAGCGGATGGCGCCCGGCCGCAGGATCGCGATTGCGCGCGAATTGACGAAAAAATTCGAGGAGGTCATCCGCGGAGACGCGGCGCAGCTTCTTGCTCATTTCGCCGAGCGCGAGCCTCGCGGCGAATGCGTCGTCATCCTGGAGGGCTCGATGGAACCTGCGGCGGTTTTCGAGGAAGGCCCCCCTCCCAATCCGGCGGCGTTAGTCCATCGGCTGATGCAGGAGAAAAGGCTTTCGAGGAAAGAGGCGATGCGTGAAGTTGCGCGGCGACTGAATCTGTCGCGCAGGGACGTGTATGAGGCGTTGCTGAAAGAAGAAGAAAAGGAATGAACCATGCCAAAGATGTTTGAGCCGGTGCAAATCAAGGGAATGAAAATCCGCAACAGGACGGTCAGGTCCGCCACGTACGAGGGTTTGGGAACGCCGTCGGGCGAGCCGAGCGCGGCGCTGGCCAGGCTGTATTCTGATCTTGCCGACGGCGAGGTCGGCTTGATTATCACAAGCGCGTCTCTCATCGAGCGATTCAAGCTGCCGCTCCCCGATGGCGACGGCCTCCCCTACCCCACCTTTATCGACAACGACGCGGTCATAGCCAAATGGCGGCCGATAGTCGACGATGTTCACAGGCGCGGGGCGCGCATCGCGATGCAGGTCGTTCACCCCGGGCGCCAGGAGAATCCAATGTTGCGAGGAGAGCCGGCAATCGCTCCGTCGGCGGTGGAAGAGAAGGCGTTCGGCAACATGCCGCGCGAGATGACTAAGACCGACATCGACGACGTCGTCGAGAAATTCGCGCAGGCATGCCGAAGAGTGAAAGAGGCCGGCTTTGACGCGGTCCAACTCCACGGCGGGCACGGCTACCTCCTCAGCAACTTCATTTCGCCGTACACCAACCGCCGAACCGATGATTACGGCGGCGACTCGGCGCGCAGGGCGAGAATCATCGTCGATATCGTGCGGCGCGCTCGCGAGCTTGTGGGCGACGAATATCCGGTCATGATCAAGATGAATTGCGAGGATTCGGTCCCGGGCGGCCTGGAGAAAGAGGAGGCGGCGCGCGTGGCGGCGCATATCGCCGCAGGAGGCATCGACTGCATCGAGATTACCGGCGGAATATATGAGGCGCCCGACTCGACCAGCCGCAAGGGCATCAAGAAAGAGTCCGACGAGGCGTATTTTCGGCCGCACGCGGAAACATTGAGACAAGCGGTCGATATTCCCTTGATTCTGGTCGGCGGCTTGAAGACTCCGCGCGTCGTGGAGAGGGCGCTTACCGACGGAATCGCCGATCTGGCCGCGTTTTGCCGGCCTCTCATTCGCGAGCCTCATCTGATAAAGCGATGGAAGAACGGCGACCTGAGCAAGGCGTCGTGCATCTCCTGCAGCAAGTGCGCGGAGAACGTCTTTTCGCAGCCGCTACGGTGCTATGTCGAAGAGGCGCAAAAGAAGCGGCGGGATAAGAATGTTACGACAAGTTGAGCAGGCCAGCCTTAAACATAAGAAGTTGATATATCTGATAGCGATGCATCCGGCGGCTGGGCTCATTAAAAGAGATGAAGCTGATCGGCGCTGAGCGTGTGAATTTTTTCTTTTTTTTGCGGACGGACCGGCGTCATGCAGAGAGAGCGGAAGAACTGGCGTTTCATTTCCGCGGTTGCGGCGGCGACGGTGGCCGGCGAATGGAGGCGCGCCTGAAGCACGATGCCTTCGAGGCATCCGATGAGTCCGACCGCGATCGCTTCGGCATCGAGATCCCGGGCTATCTCCCCATCCTCCTGTCCGCTTCTTATGGTGTCGGCAATCATTTTTACGTATCCTGCGTAGGCAGCGCGGATCGCTTCCTCGAATTCCTTCATTTCCGGCTGGGCGCCGGCCGAAATGAGAAAGAGGTGCATCGAGTAGGGGTTGCTATCCGCGGCGACCATCTCCGCCGTGGCATCGAAGAACTGTGCAAGCTTTTCTGCCGCTCCCCCAACTGATTCCATCTTGTCCATTACCGCCCCGTGCCATTTCTCCTTGATCGTGTCGAGAACGGTAAGGAACAGTTCCTCTTTTCCTCCCTTGAAATACCAGTAGAGCGCGCCCTTCGTGAGGCCGGTCGCTTCTGCGATTTGGGCAATTGAGGTGCCGTGGTATCCGCGTCGCGCGAAGAGGCTGAGAGATGCGTCTATGATGGATTTTTTTGTGCCGGCGTCGTGATTTTCGCTCATTTTGTCCTCTCCGGGGACAGACCATCCAAAGAAGGGAATCGCAAACGGAGTCAGCCCTCATCGCTTATGCTGGTACAGCAACATAACAGATAGGGGATTGCGGTGTCAAGAGGTTGACCGGCAGGGCGCGACCCAACGTTTGGCGGGCATCGAGAAAGTGGGTCTTCGGCAAATTCAAACCAGTTTTTTCCCGCGGGCTTGTTTGATACGCAAGCATCGGCGCAGGCGGCGGATGATGACTTTCTCGATGTTGGATTTCTCTTTATCCGACATGGTTTCCAACTTGATCCGTCCAGCCGACATGCTGCCGTGACCGCCGGCGCGGCCGAGTTTTCCCACGATGCGCTGGACCAGCTTACCGGCGTTGACATCGCAGTCTCGCGTGCGGATGGAAATGAAGATTTGCTCCTGATAATAGCCGCCGACAAGTGCGCAGCAGGTACCCTCGAGGCGGACGAGCATATCGGTCATTTCTGCCACCATATCGGGATTATTGATATCGTCGAGGAAACTGACGACTGCGCCGTTCATAACGATCGCATTCTCGATCGCCTTTTCATATACCCGGAAATACTCCGCGGGGACCTCGGCGTTTTCGATCTGAGACAGGATTTTCAGGTTTGCGCGAGGGTACAGATAAAGGTAGGCTTCCAGATCATACTTGCTGGTCTCGCGGCCGAGGTCGCGCGTATCCGATTTGACTCCGTACAGCAACGCCGTCGCCAGGCGGGCATCCATATCGATATTTTCGGCAATATAATATTGGGTGAGAATGGTGGACGTCGAGCCGATGCTGGTCTGGATATCGTGATAGATTGCCCTTCGCGATTCTGGGCGAACCGGGTGGTGGTCAATTACCACGTCGGGTTCGATCGGCAACCCGAGGAGCCCCGTGTGCGGCTGGCTGTCTACAAGGACGGTCGTATCATACCTGGAGACCTCGATCTCGTCAAGCCTCTTGAGTGGAATATTCAGATGTCGGATCATCGCTTTGTTCTCGGCCCGGCCGACGATGCCGGTGAACCCGATCGTGACGGTGGTTTTCAGTTTCTTCTGAATAAGATCGCGCAGCGCCAACGCGCTCGCGAGCGTGTCCGGATCGGGATTATCATGCGTCATGATAAGAATGTTCTTCTTATCCGAAAGCAGCTTCAGCAGCCGATCGACCTTTTTCGCGGTCGCGCGCAGTTTCCTTTTTTCCATTTTTCGTTCAGCTTCGCTTCCTATCGTCGTTGGTTGTCGCTTTTGGGCCGATATGGGCGGCTTTTCCGAGCGCAAGCGCCTCACCGAGTTCGCGCGCCTGTCGAAGCGCCTCGGGGTGTGCCAGCACGGCGCCTTTCTCATCGATATTATTCAGCAGCAATTCCCCGAAAAAAGTGTAATCGAGCGTGGCAAAGAATGCGCCGATGGTGATGAGGCCGCAGTCAAATATCTTCTCCTTCTTCATCCCGCCGACCTGGATGAAGGCCGCTCGCCGCGTCTCCGGTTTGGGCATACGCCGATGAAGGATGTACTTTCGGGCCCAGATCGCCTGGCATCTATCGACGACCGCCTTCAACTGCGCGGGAAGCCCCATAAAGAAAACCGGAGATGATACGACAAGAAGCTTCATATCACGAAATTTTTCATGCAGCATTTGCATATCGTCTTTGACCACGCATGTGCCGGTCTTTGCGCACCCGCCGCAGTTGAGGCATGGCGATATATTAAGGTCGCATATCCTGATTTTTTCAGCGGACAGTCCCGCCTGTGCCGTTCCCTTGAGGCATGCGTCGAGAAGAATCTCGGAATTTCCGCCCGTGCGCGGACTGGCAGCCAAGCCTAGTACGTCCGTCACGAATATCCTCCTATAGAGCAGACAGAACGGGCAATGTAGTAAGCACAGCAAAGCCGTCGGGGCCCCGTGCCGGCGTCCTTTATGGGGTGACTCGCGGGGTGCGAAGAGGCTCTAGACCGGTGCGTAGCGCGGGCGCTGCAGCGTATGCACCGTGATAACCTCATTCAGCTTTCCCTCAAGCTCGCCGTTCGTTAACAGCCAATCGGCTCCTTCTCGAAACAGGGCTTTCCGTTGAACCACCACAAGGCGTTCCCGCGAGAGATGGTTCTCAAGCAGTTCGAGGAGTACGACGGCATGATCGCCCGAAAGCGATTCATAACACACATTGTCCATCGAAAAGCAGCTGCGGTGCCGGTACGGATACTCCCTATGGCGCTTCTTCACCAGGTCTTCGAGAAAGGAAAGCTTATCTTCCCAATAATCCGCAAACGCGAATATTCCCCCGCGGGCTTCAAATCTTTCACGCTCGGCCCGAGTAAGGCAGGAGAACGCCTGTGGCCAGTTCCGGAGATGGCCGAATATGGAATTATAGAAGCAGCAGACCGTTGCTTCGGGTTCCGCAAAGCGGGTCTCAGGGATCTTCTCATCACTTGGCACGTCCACTTTTCATGCTCCTTTCAATGAGCCTGCAAACAATTCCATTATACAAAGAATCGTGGCAGTAAAGCAAAAAGGGCATGGAGGATGACACATCGTTTTTCTCTGAGGGCGGCATCCGGATCGGAGTAACATCCCCCATTTCAGGATATCGCAAAAAACGGGAACCTCCTTTCTTGACCGTATTTGTTTAACTGTGTCTACCGTGACCCGAATGTTCTCTCGGGAAATGAGTGTTGCCGAGCGCCGATGATGAGATAATCCGAGGGTAAGGCAGGTCGCCGAGTCACCGGCCTGATGCCCTCTCACCCCGCCCCTCACTCGATGCGAGGGAAAATACGATGAGAATTGCCCGGATAAATCGAAAAAACTATAGCATCACCTGGGTCTGCATGCTACTTGAATGAAATGTTTTCGATCAAGCGGGACCGTAAATGAGAAATTCAATGGCGGCTGATGGAACCGAGGTAGTCGCAGATAACGGCGGATTCCGCTATTACTCTGTCCCCATCTACAATGACCGGGACAACGGCTTTGCCGGTGAGCCGCTCGACCTCGGCCCAGCGCGATGGATGAAAGCCGACCCAGACCTTTTCGCACGGGATATCCAGTTGCTTCAACTTCCTTCTCACTTTAAAGCAATAGGGGCACAACCACATATGGTAGAGCTTCATCATGTCTGGTCGAGCTCCACGACCTGTCCATCGTAGGAGAGCCTGATGTGAGCAGGCAGCGCGGCCTCGATCTCCCCATGATCGAGATCGTGGCTGAGGTGAGTCAGGAGCGCGCGCTCGGGGGCCAGCTTCTCAATCGCGCCGACGGCTTCCTCGAGGCTGAAGTGGGTTGGGTGCGGAGCCCTGCGGAGCGCATCCATAATGAGCAGGCGCAATCCATGCAGGCGCTCCAGCGATTCCGGGGGAATGAAGTTGCAGTCGGTCAGATAAGCGGCGTCATTGAATCTGAATCCGAGCACCGGCGAGCGGCCATGCATGAGCGGGATCGGCGTCACCCGGATTTCGTCCATCTGGAGCGTTTCCGGCATGCGCTTGAGGGTGACGTGCGGGATCGAGCCCCAGCCGTACTCGTGCTCGAACGCATAAAAGAAGACGCGCTTGAGACGCTCGATGGTTGGATCGTTCGCATAACATGTTATCGAACCCTGCGCCACCCAATTGAACACTCTCACATCGTCCAGTCCGTGGATGTGATCGGCATGATAATGGGTGAACAGGATCATTTCCACCGATTTGATTTTATTGCGCACTGCCTGAAGGCGCAATTCGGTTGCGGTGTCAACCAGAATATTTCTTCCGGAAGCCGACTGAACGCAGATCGAGGCTCGCGTGCGTTGATTGCGGGGATCGGACGAGGTGCACACTTTGCACGTGCATCCGATCACCGGCACCCCAAGAGAAGTGCCCGAGCCCATGATGATGATTTTCACGGAATCAGCTCCAGAGAGGCCAACTCATCCGGGCAGAAGGCGGCGCCGGCATTGAAAGACACGGCGCAAGAAGGCGCACGCCGCTCAATCCTCGAATAGTGCCCGCACAAACTCATCAGGGTGGAAGGGCTTGAGATCGTCAAGCGACTCGCCGACGCCAATATATTTGACGGGGATTCCGAACTCCTGGTGGATCGCGACGACAATGCCTCCCTTCGCGGTGCCGTCCAGCTTTGTCAATACAATGCCGGTCACCCCGAGCGCCTGGGTGAACAGGCGAGCCTGCGACAGGGCGTTTTGCCCGGTGGTGGCATCCAGCACCATCAGTACCTCATGCGGAGCGGTTGGGTCGAGCTTCCCCAGCACCCGCTTGATCTTTTTCAACTCCTCCATCAGGTTGACCTTCGTGTGGAGACGGCCCGCGGTATCAATAATCAGATAATCGATCTTCCGCGCTTTCGCGGCGGAGAGAGCATCGTATGCGACGGCGGCCGGATCGGCGCCCGATTTATGTTTGACGATGTCGGCGTTGGCCCGCTGCGCCCAGATCTCGAGTTGCTCGATGGCGGCGGCGCGGAACGTATCGGACGCGGCAACCATGACTTTCTTATTTCGTTGGGAATACTGGTACGCCAGTTTCCCGATCGTGGTGGTCTTGCCGACGCCGTTCACGCCGATCATGAGGACGGCTCTCGGGCCCGCCGTCTCCGGTTCGATGGCAGGCGGCTCTTCCGGACGGACCATGAGCGCAATCAATTCCTCCTCGAGAACGGAATAAAGTTGCTGCGAATCAGCCAATTTATTCCTTTTCACGCGCTCCCGCAGTTTTTCCAGCAGTTGTTCCGTAGTTTTCATTCCCATGTCCGCCTGGATGAGAGTCGCCTCGAGTTCCTCGAAGAGTTCTTCGCTGATCTTTCCACTGCGAAAGACGGTGCGCACGCGCACCGCAAAATCTTCGCGCGTCTTCGTCAGGCGCTCGCGCAGCCGGGCAATGATTCCGATCTTATTTTTTTCGCTGCTTTTTTCGTTCGATTTATCTTTACTTTTTTCGCCAATTCCAAACATGATGAAATCCTTCGCCGAAAACGGGGCGTCATCAATCTGTCCAGCGGTCGCGATGGGGACTGTTTCCCTGCGACGGGGACTGACTCCGTTTACGGAATTCACGTCTTTTTTGAATTCGTAGAATGGTGTCTGTCCCCAGAGCAAGAACGAGCCGCTCAAAGGCCGGACAGTCTCCTCGTGTTCGCCTGCACACTTGTTCCCCAACAAAGAGATTTTGAAAAAAAGAGCGGGACGTTAACATCCCGCTGGTGGGAACAACCGTATTATATCACGTGGCGGCGGTCGGCTCAAGGAACTCGAAGGCTGCGGGTTGGGGCTTCTTCAGTTTGACCGAGACGATCTGGCTGACGCCGCGCTCTTCCATGGTTATTCCGTAGAGCACGTCGGCCAGTTCCATCGAGCGCTTATTGTGGGTGACCAGAATGAACTGAACATTTTCGGAGAACAGCTTCACCAGGCGCGCGAAGCGCAGGATGTTGCTGTCATCGAGCGGGGCATCCACTTCATCAAGAAGGCAGAACGGGCTCGGCTTGGTCCTGAAGATGGCGAAAAGAAGGGCGATCGCGGTAAGCGCTTTTTCGCCGCCGGAGAGAACAGAGATGTTTTGCGGTTTTTTCCCCGGCGGGTGCACGCTGATCTCGATGCCGCTCTCGAGCGGAGCCGATGGATCGAGGAGCGAGACGCTGGCGCGGCCTCCGCCGAAGAGGTGGCGGAAGATATCATAGAAATGCACCTGAATCTGCTCGAAGGTCTGAACGAACATTTCCTGTGTCGTTTCGTTGATCTTCTTGATGATACCGAGGAGCGACTCCTTGGCCTTGCGCAGGTCCGTTTCCTGTTGAATGAGAAAATCGTACCGGTGCTGAAATTCTTCGAACTCCTCGATCGCTATCAGATTGACCGGCCCCATCGATTCGATTTTTGTCCGCAGCCGCAGGGCCTCCTCCGAGGCGGCCTGCTCGTCGAATCCTTCTTCGACCTGTATCTCCTGTGCGACTTCGGAGATCGAGAGGCGGTAATCATTGATCGTTTTTTCTTTCACGTGCGAAATCTTTTCGCCGATCTGAGCGAGATTGATTTCGGCCTGATGGTGCTGATCTCCGAGTTCCTGGGATACGTGCCGGGTGTGGCGGAGCATATTCTCCAGTTCACCCAGTTCATTTTGGACCTGGGTCTTCTGTTCCTCGAGCTGAACCACTTCCGCATCCAGCAGGCGCTTCTGCTCGAATACGCGCTGGATTTCCGAGCGAACCAGATCGATCTCTTCGCTGTGCCGCCTGCTCGCTTCGCGGGCCCGATCGAGCTGATTCCGTTTCTCCTCTATCTTTCGGTCGGCCTCCGCGATCTCGTTTTTGAGCCGGGCGAGTTCCTGTCGCAGCGCCTGGCATTTCAGGTTCAGCTCCGAGACGGACACCTTGAAATCGGTTATTCCGGCGGTTAGCTGTTCTTTTTGTACTTTCAATTCGGCAAGCAAGGAACCGGTACTGCTGAGTGTTTCGTTGAGCTGGGCCTCCGCAAGATGAGCTTGCTCGATCTGTTGCAGAGTCTCCCGGCGCCGCTGTTCAATAACCACCAACTCTTCCGCCGCATACGCGTGCTCCTTATCCAGCACGTCGCGCTCCCGCTCCATGCGGGTAAGTGTTTCGGTTACTTGCTGCTCGTCGCCCTCGGCTTTGGCAAGTTCGATTCCGCGTGAGTTGGTCGTCGAATGCAGATCCTGCAGAAGCTTGCGCTGATTTTCCAGTTCCTGTTTCAGGCGGGAAATCTTTTGGATGCCGGCCTCGGCTTCGGCCGTCAGGCGCGCAATCGATTCATTCAATTCATCGATTTCATTTTTTCTTCCCAGGAGTCCCCGCCCCTGGCCGTGAGCGCCCGAACTGATGATACCAAGACGCGAAACCGCATCACCCTCGATCGTCACCAGGTTCATATTATGAAATTCGCCGTTTTTGGAAGAGCCGTTCCCCGGCTTATGTGCGGGTTCGCGAGATGAGGCTACCGCGAGCGCGCGCTCGATCGAGGTAAGAACGAGTGTTCGGCGCAGGAGTATCTCGGCCAACGGGCGCAGTCGCTCCTGGCACGTCACCAGATTCGCCGCCCAATCGATGATTTCATCGTCCTCAGCCAGCGGTTCCCGCACGTGGCCATTTGTTTTGAAGAGCGACAACGGGATGAAGCTCGCGCGGCCGGACTTGGTCTCATCGAGGAGTTCGGCGCATCGACGCGCGGCCTGGACATCTTCCACCACGATGTGCTGAAGCCTGTGTCCAAGGGCGGCCTCCAAAGCCGCTTCATGTTCGCGCTGGCTGTGAAACAGCTCGGCAACCGTTCCGAGAACGCCTTCTGCGCGAGGTTCCGCCTGCTGTTTGGCGCGCATGACGGCGCGCACGCCGTCTTCGTACCCCTCGAACCTGTCGCGCAATTCCTCGATGGAAGCCAGCTTCGAGCGCGCGGCGCTCAGAGAATCGCGGACGAGATCGTGCGAGAGGATGGATTGTTCCAGTTCTTGTTCCTTCGAGGCGATTTCGCCGGTCAGAGAGTCTATATTCGAGCTGAGCGAGGCCAGGGCGGCGCGGAGGGAGTTGGAAAGGTTCCTGGTCTCGCTCAGTCGAAGGCGACACTGGTGCAGGTTCTGTTCGACCTGGCTTTTCTGTTCGTTCGTCCTGCTCTTTCTCTTTTCGAGTTCTTGAAGGTTGCTCTCGGCGCCTCGCAGTTCGTTTTGCAGGTTCACCTTGCGATTGAGTTTTTCGACGGAGAGCGAGCGCATCTTTTCGAGGCGGCGCTCGCAGTCGGCAAGTTGTTCATTCAACGCGGCGAGCTGTGTCTCTTTTTCATCAAGAAGATCCTTCGCGTTCGCCGCCTCCTGCAGCACTGCGGATTCTTGTTCGCTTGCGACGCGGGAGGAATCGGCATGAGCAACTTTCAAGGCCTCGAGTTCTTCTATTTCGAGCACGCTTCGTTTTTCCAAATCTGCAAGAGCGGAGATCTTCTCGCGCAAGAGGGCAACCTGATTTTCCAGGCGATCGATTGCGCTCTGATGTTCGCGCGCTTGCCCCTGCTTGGATGAAAACGTTTTCTCGATCTCGTGCAATTTCAACCGGGTCGCTTCGATTTTTGCCTCTTCGGCGGCTTGCTTGCTGGCAATTTCCGAGAGTTGCTCGTTCAGATTATTCGCTTTATTCAACAGCTCGCTTCGTTCATGGTCAAGCTGTCGGTATTTGACAAGAGCCAGTCGCAATTCGAGTGCGCGCAGTTCGTCGCGCGACTGGCGATATCGCTGTGCGGCGTTGGCCTGTCGTTTCAGCGAATTGATCTGGCGGCGCACCTCGATGATGGTGTCCTGCAGGCGCAAAAGATTAGCATCCGCCCGTTCCAGTTTCCGCAGGGCGGTGTCCTTGCGGCTCTTATACTTGATAATTCCGGCCGCGTCCTCGAAGATGTATCGGCGTTCCTCGGGTTTGGAGCTGAGAACAAGATCGATCCGACCCTGTTCAATAAGAGAATAGGAATCGGCGCCGATGCCGGTTCCCATGAACAATTCGACAACGTCTTTTCTCCGGCAGGGCAACTTGTTGATGTAATATTCGCTCTCTCCCGAGCGGAACAAGCGCCGGGTGACGCTGACTTCCGTATAATCCAGCGGCAGTTTCCCGTCGGAATTATCGATAATGAGCGACACCTCGGCCATCCCGAGCGGATGCCGGTCGTCGCTCCCGTTGAAAATGACATCCTCCATGTGCTGCCCGCGGAGGATGCGCATCTTCTGCTCGCCGAGGACCCAGCGGACGGCGTCGCCGATATTGCTTTTGCCGCACCCGTTCGGGCCAACCACCGCCGAGACTCCAGGTTCGAGTTGCAGAGTGGTTTTCTGCGCGAAAGACTTGAACCCAAATAGTTCAAGCTGTTTAAAGTACATAAGTTACGTCTCCAGAATGACGGAAGCGCCGCAAGAGACTTGGGACCGATGGAATTTTAGGGATAGTATAACCTCAGTTGCTTATTTTGTCAAGCAAAAAATACAATATATAGTATTGAAGACAATTTTAGGCCTATATTTAGTAGAAGATCCCGTTTGCCTTAGGGTTATAATCGGTGGGCGCCTCCTGTTTTGAGAAAATAAGGCGCCGGCGCGAGAAACGCCGGCGCTTTCTCTGAATCGGGCTCTTGAGCGATGGGGACTGTCCCAGGATAAAATTCGCCTGCTCGCTGAGCGAAGCGCCCAAGCTGACCGCGCGCCTCGCTTGGGAAGTCACGTCTCGCGTGATCCCGCGTCCCCGCGGGATAGATGCGGGACTGTCAATCTGTCCGCCGATAGCGATGGGGACTGGCCGAAGCGAAGGGGACTGGCTCCATTTACGGAATTCATGCCTTTTTGAATTCGTAGATACGGGTCTGCGACCCTGGTGCCTGTCCCCGAAGCAACAACCACTCAATCAATCGTCGGACAGATTCACTGTCCCCATCGCAACGAAGCGCGCGAATCAACTGTAGACAGTCTCTACTTAGTCGCTTCTCCCGATTGAATGGCAATCTTTCTCAGTTTATTTTTTTCGGATTTCGGCAGTGAAACCTCCAGGACGCCGTCTTTGAATGTGGCAGCCAGTTTATCCGAGGAGATTTCCGCCGGAATGTGAATGTACCGGTGGAATTCGCCGGTGAATCGTTCCCTCGACCGGTAGCTCGCGCCCTCCTTCATTTCCTCTTCTTTCCGAACTCCTGTGATTGAGAGGATATGGCCGTCGAACGAGATGTTTATGTCATCTTTGCTCAAGCCGGGCAAATCCATCTTTACGAAGACGGTATCATTGTCTTCGAGCATGTCGACTGCCGGATGCCACGCTCCGCCGTTCTGGAAGAAATCCGGCACATCCAGCATTCTTCCGCCGTAGAGGTCGGCAAGCTCCAGCAAATCAGCAACTGGGTTCCATCTTTGGGTCCTTCCTGAATATCTGTTAAGAGCCATCTAACCCACCTTCCTTTCGTTCCTTGCCTTCTCGTTGTGCATAAGGAGTGCCAACTTTCAGGTCCATACAGGACCTGCTGTATTCTCTTGTTTTCCAAGGACATACGAGATAGATGGGAGAACGAGGACGATGACGCAGTGGCCCGGCCCGGCACCGACTGATTGAAATTAAGACACTTGCAGTCTTCTTTCGCTCGCTTTTGAAACTTCGGGTTATAGCTTATGGCAACTGAAAACCAATAGGTCATATTTGTAGAAAAGAGAGGAGCCGGAAAATGGAGTTATGGCCCGGAAAACCATATCCGCTTGGCGCCACCGTTGACGAGAGTGGTACCAACTTTGCGCTTTTCTCCACTAATGCCGAGAGGGTGGATTTATGCCTCTTTGATAAGGCATTCGAGGCGAGCGAGTCAGAGCGCGTACAACTGACAGGCTATACCGACCGCATTTGGCATGGCTATATTCCCGGCATAAAACCGGGACAGCTTTATGGATACCGCGTGCATGGCGCTTACAATCCGGCAGAGGGAAACCGATTCAACCCGGCGAAACTTCTGCTCGATCCGTATGCGCGGGCCATCGCCGGAAGGATAAATTGGGACGATTCCTTGTTCGGCTATCACTTAGGGCACGAGTCGGAAGATTTTGCGAAAGCCGATGGAGACAGCGCGCCGTTCCTTCCCAAATGTGTTGTGGTCGATCCCGAGTTCGACTGGGAGGGAGATGTGCAGCCCCGGATACCTTGGCACCGGACGATCATTTATGAAGCGCACGTGAGGGGCTTTACGATGCGGCATCCGGACGTTCCGGCTGAAATGCGTGGGACATACGCCGGTTTGGCGCATCCGGCGATCGTGGAATATCTCCGTGGCCTGGGGATAACGGCGATCGAGTTATTGCCGGTTCACCAGTTCATTGCCGACAAGCATCTGGTGGACAAGGGGCTGACCAACTACTGGGGCTACAATTCGATCGGTTTCTTCGCACCGGACGCCTGCTATTCGAGCGCGGGGAACCTCGGCCAGCAAGTAACTGAATTCAAAAACATGGTCAAGATGCTGCATCGCGGCGGGATCGAGGTGATCCTCGATGTTGTCTACAACCACACGGGCGAGGGGAACCATCTCGGGCCGACGCTGTCGTTTCGGGGAATCGACAACAGCAGTTATTACAATCTGGTCGCTAATGACAGGCGCTACTACATGGATTTCAGCGGATGCGGCAATTCGCCCAACATGATGAATTCGGAAGTACTGCGGCTCATCATGGACAGCCTCCGCTATTGGGTGACCGAGATGCACGTGGACGGATTCAGGTTCGATCTGGCTTCGGTCCTGGCGCGCGAACTGCATGAGGTGGATCGACTGGGCGCCTTCTTCGACATCATTCATCAGGACCCGATCCTCTCACAGGTGAAACTGATAGCCGAGCCGTGGGACCTCGGGCCCGGCGGGTATCAGGTCGGCAACTTTCCGGTGCTCTGGGTTGAATGGAACGGAAAATATCGGGATAATGTCCGGCGGTTCTGGCGCAGCGATCCGGGGCAGGTGCAGGAATTGGCCTACCGGCTGACCGGCAGCAGCGATCTGTATGAGCACGGCGGGCGGCGCCCATATGCGAGCATCAACTTCATAACCGCACATGACGGCTTCACGCTGAACGATCTTGTCAGTTACAACGAAAAGCACAACGAGGCGAACAAGGAAGACAATCGGGACGGAACCAACGAGAACCTGAGTTGGAACTGCGGCGAGGAGGGGCTGACCGAGAATCAGGGTATCGTCGCTTTGCGAGAGCGCCAAAAGCGCAATTTCATGGCGACGCTGATGCTCTCACAAGGGGTGCCGATGCTGCTTGCGGGCAATGAAATCAGCCGAACGCAAATGGGCAACAATAACACATACTGCCAGGATAATGAGTTGTCTTGGATCAACTGGGAATTGACCGCGGCCCAGCGGGAACTGCTGGATTTCACGCGCCTGCTGACCCGTCTTTTCCACGAGCATCCGGTCTTCAGGCGTCGTCATTTCTTCCAGGGGCGCCAGATCAGGGGCTCCGAAGTAAACGACCTGACGTGGTTCAAGCCCGATGGCACAGAGATGAACGAGCAGGATTGGAGTAATCCGAACTGCCGGTGTTTGGGGATTCGCCTTTCCGGAGACGCCATCGAGGAAACGGATGAGCAGGGAAACCGGATTATCGACCACACCTTTCTCTGGCTTCTGAACGCGGACCACTCGCCAATCTCGTTTATCCTTCCCGCGTGCCGCGAAGACATCAATTGGGAATTGGTGCTTGATACCCGGGAGATGCCGGGAAAATCCTTCGAGGCGCCCGGTTTTACCCCGTATCAATTGGAAGCTCTCTCGATGGCCCTCTTTCGCAGGGAATCGGACCTGGAGGGCAAAACAGCCAAGCGACGGGCGGCGCGGCCCAAAGGCGCCAAACCGGCTAAAACCCATCGTTCCAAAGCGAAGAGAGCGTCGAGGAAATAAGCCGGGCGGTAGAATCTCAAAGGAGCTGCGCGGTTCACACCTGACGGGCCAGAAGCTCGAAATCCTTCAGGAAATCGTCCCTCCGTTTCTTGAATCGACGGGCGGCCGCCGGGTGGAACGTGGCGAGGATGCGGTATTGATCGCGCTCGATCATCTTTCCCCTGATTCCCGAAATCGATTTCTCCCCCAGCACCGTTTCAGCGGCGACTCCGCCAAGCAGGCAAATCAGGCGCGGCCGCACCAACTGCAACTGGGATTGGAGATATGGATTACAGGCCTCGATGCTGACCGGCTTCGGCTTCCTCCCATTCACCGGAAGGCATTTGACGCTCGACGTGATAAAGACATCATCTCGCCGCAGGCCGATCCGCTCGAGCGCTTCATTTAAAAACTGGCCCGAATAGCCGATGAACGGGCGGCCGGTCGCGTCTTCTTTTTTTCCCGGACCTTCCCCGATGAACATCACCTTCGGGTCAAGCGGGCCTTCTCCGGGAACCGCATTCTGCCTGGTTTTCCAGAGGTAACACAACCGGCACACGCGCACCCGGGCATGCACCTCTTCAAGCTGTTCCAGGCGTTGTTGTAATGAAGGATTCATACGTAATCAACACAAATTATAAATATGGATTCCGCTGCAGAACCCCCCTTTGGTAGGGCCGAATTCATTCGGCCAGTCTTGAATGTGCGAATAAATTCGCACCTACCATAGCGCGGTTGAACC
>QZKU01000037.1 GCA_003598085.1 Candidatus Abyssobacteria bacterium SURF_5 | reverse complement strand
CGGCTACCGCACATTTGAAACCTTTTCGCTTGCCCTTTATCACGTGCTCGGAGACCTTCCTATGCCACAATTAACCCACAAATTCTTGTGAGGAGCTCATTTTTTTGAACGCCGCATATCGCTCCCGAACATGAAGAGATTCTCGTACATTGTGAAAGGGGGTGAGAAGCAACTGCCGGAGGAGTAATACAAGAAAGTGCTGGTCATCAGTATGTAATCGTTCCTCACCACAACGAGAAGGAGAGATACGATGAAAAAGACCTTTCTGATTCTCCTGATTTCACTTCTATTTGTTCCTGCATTTGTTTCCGACGCGTATGCGGTTCAGCAAGAAGGGGACGTGGAGCTGGCGGTAGTCGCGGCGTCAGTCAGTTATCTGGAACTGGATGTGGATGACGATGACGGCGCGCTCGTTCTTGAGGATGTCGATATCGAGGATGAGCAGACCCAGTTGTTGATTGGCCTGAGGTTGTCGACCTACATGACAAGAGAGTGGCAAGCAGGGGTAGGGATAACCGGCGCATATAATTTCGATACGGACAATGCCGCCATTGCCGCCGATGGTTTCTTGAACTACAACTTTGTCACAGAAGGCAGCACGGTAGTTCCGTATATTGGAGTCGGCGGAGGCGGCTCGTACGTCGAGGTGGATGATGAGGATGATTTCAGTCCTCAGGCAGGCGGCCAGGCGGGCGTGAAATTCTATATCGCTGACAACATCAACCTCTTCGCGGAGTTCAATTATCGCTACCTCTTCATTGATGAAGGGGATATTGACGGAGCGCATAACGTAGCCGGCCTGTTCGGAGTCGGCGTGCTCTTTTAGAAAGAACCTGAACAAGAACGAGCCAGTGCCGGAGGCAGGGGTCTAATGCCTTTCACTTAGCGCTCGACGCAACACATGCCTTGGCAAGCTGAAAGAATGCGCTCCATGCGGACCCGTTGTAGCGCAGGCATCTTGACTGCAAGAAAACCTGACGCGAGTGCCGAAATGCATGTTTGCCGTCTTAAGTGAATGGCAGTAGGCGCGAGTCTCCGGCCTGGCTCAATTCTTTCCCTGGAACTCGATCAACTCTTGCAATGACGGGACTGAGTCGTTCAGGCAGTCGGGTGGGGGCGGGGGGGGGGAACCCCTGTTAATTTAAGGTGCGCGCTCACGAACCGGTGAAATGGGGTTTTCTTTTTTGGAAAAAAGCGGAAATGCCTTCCAGCGCGTCCGCAGATTTAATAAGGCGCGATTGAGCCAAAGCGACTTGTTCGAGCGGCGCCGATTCGTTCAGGAGCCGCTTGGCTGCGGCTATGGCCAGCGGAGCGCGCGAAGCCAGCTTCTCAGTCAACTCCCTCACCGTCTGGTCAAGAAGCTCCTTCTCGACGACTTGATTGACCATCCCGATCCGATGCGCCTCGTCGGCGTCAATCAGATCCCCCGTTAGAATCAGCTCCTTTGTCTTCGCGATTCCGATCAGGCGCGGCAGCCGGATGGTTGCCCCCAGGGCCGGCACTATCCCGATCTTGACATCAGACAACCCCAATTTTGTGCCATGCGCGGCAATGCGGAAATCGCATGCGAGCGCCACTTGAAGGCCCGCCCCGACCGCATGTCCGTTCATGGCCGCAATAACGGGTTGCGGAATCCCCTCGACGGCGTCGAAAACTTTCTGCGCCTGCCGGATTCCTTGCGCAAGCGAATCGCCCTCCGCGTCTGAATGGTACTGGCTGACATTGTTCAAGTCGGCGCCTGAGCAGAACGCCCGACCGGCACCGGTGAGTACGACTACGCCAATATCCGTTTGACCTGAAATGATCTGCACGGCTTGGGCGAGGTCTCGAAACATTTCCGCATTGAATGCGTTAAGACGATCCGGCCGGTTCAGCGTGAGCGTCAGTATCGGCCCGTCCCGGCGCCACAAAAGCGTTTCGAAACGCGGTGAATCAGCCACAGGAACCTCCGGAATTCAAAGCGGTGAATGATCGGCGACAGCCTCTTTTATCGCCTCGATCAGGCTGTCTTCGTGCATAAAAAAGAAGTGATCCGCGCGCGGGATAACACGCATCGATTTCGGCTCGGGCAGCCGATCGTATATCTGCTGGAGCGACTCGCGGTCGCAGAACTGGTCGCGCTCGCCTACGATAATGTGCCGAGAGCGTTCCCGCCCATCGTTCAGGAGAGGGGAGAGGTCGAACATCGCGGTCGGCGGCGCGATCAGGATAACATGTGCTACTGAATCATCGCCTTCCAGCATTTTTGCCGTGACCCACGCGCCGAATGAGTAACCAACAAGAACAACCGGCACATCTCCTTCTTCGTCCAGCACAAACCCTATCGCCGCCTGCACATCTTCGATTTCGCCCGTTCCTCCGCCATATTGCCCCTCGCTGCCGCCGACTCCGCGGAAATTGAAGCGCAACGTGGAATGGCCGGTTTCCTGCAAGGCTCCCGCCGCCGCCATGACGACATTATTATCCATCGTTCCGCCGTATGCGGGGTGCGGATGACAGATGACCGCCGGCTGCGGCTTGGGGGATCGCGCGCGCAGATACATTCCTTCCAACCTAAGATTTCCGGCGGAAAAAGTCACAGGATGTTCCGGCAAAAAAATTTCCTTTTCACTTTTGCGGCCGGTCAAGAGGGAAGACGATCCCGGCCCGGGGTCGGCCCACGCACGGGCTGGAAACCCGTTTCATTTGAAGGTCTCGATCTTGTTGGGAAACGAAATGTAAGGGCTGCCGCTCTCCTTCATGGTCATTGCCCATCGGTACAGAAGGAAGAGCAACACAACGGTGATTACGATGAGAACAATCTTTTGGATTGCTTCTTTCATTATCGAAATCCTCATCGGTTGGAGCCCTGTTTCCGCCCAAAATTGTACCATATTCGATACCGAAAAGGAATACTTCTGTTGACATGCACGCTCTTCCCCGCATATAATTTCTCGTGAAGGAGATACACTATGGAGGGGGGTGAAGTCGTCATCCGAGAGGCGGTAAAGGCGGATGTGCCGGCTATCGTGGAGTTGATGAAAGCTCTTACTTTAACCACAAGCCGCGCGGAATCCGACCCAAATGCTCCTTCCCCTGATTACCAAAAGTCCTTCGATCACATCAAAGCCGATCCCAATCGTAAGCTTTTTGTCGCAGTTGCTAACAACCAAGTTGTCGGAGCCGTAGACCTGCTGATCGCGCCCAACCTTTCGCATCACGCTTTGCCGTGGGCAATTGTGGAAAACCTCGTCGTGGCCGGCCACTCCCGTCAGAGGGGGATCGGCCGGAAGCTGGTAGAACACCTTATCCGGGTCGCCCGGCAAAGTGGCTGCTATAAGATAGGGCTCTCATCTGACAAACGGCGCACCGAGGCTCACCGCCTGTATAAATCTCTGGGTTTTGATCAGTATGGCTTGGGCTTCCGCATCTATTTTTGAAGTGACCGCAAACACAATACTCGATTCTGAACAGCCAAAACTGTCCCCGTTGAGCTCAAATCGCTTGTTTTCCGCCCGATTCTTGATCGGAATCCCGCAAAAATATTCGGAAAACCAGAGTTTTTTCTGCAAATGGCTTGAAATTTGCTCCTGTTTTTATATTCATGTGAAATTTCCACTACATGAACGCATTCTTTTCAAAAACAAATATAAGAAGAAAAGGAGAAGAAGACCGTCCAGAGTCGAGGCTGTCGGAAAAAATGTCCGGGTTTTGGTTTTTGCGTTCTTTTGTGAAATATGGATGAATAAGGAGGGATAGGGTTGGACTGGTACTATGTGGAGAATGGGCAGAAAGCGGGCCCGGTAAGTGACGAAGAGTTACAAAGCATGGTAACCACCGGCGTGATCACCTCGAAAGACCTCGTTTGGCGGAGGGGGATGGCGGACTGGCGGCCATACGGCGACGTGCAGAATCAGACGGTTGCCCTGACCGAACAGCGGGTCTTCCCCTGTGTCGAGTGCGGCAAGTCTTTTCCTGCCGATGAAATGGTTGCGTACTCCGGTTCGCGGGTGTGCGCCGCGTGCAAGCCGATCTTTTTTCAACGGCTGCAGGAGGGGGCGCGCCTGCCTGCTACTCTGCGCTATGCCGGCTTCTGGATTCGGTTCGCGGCGAAATTCGTAGATTGGTTCATTCTTGGGGTTGTGAATGCCGTTATCCAGTTGAGCTTCGGCTTTATGGTGACTCCGCCGCAGCCTGGAGCCATGCCGTCGGCGGGTTTCTTCATCGGGTCGGTTCTTATGATGATCGCGCAAATCGGCGTGGCGGTATTTTATGCGACGTATTTTGTCGGCAAATTTGCGGCGACGCCGGGCAAAATGGCCTGCGGTCTGAAAATCGTGACTCCGGACGGCGGAAAAGTCTCCTATTGGCGCGCGTGCGGCAGGTATTTCGCCGAAATCCTGAGCGCGATGATCCTGCTTATCGGATACATCATGGCGGCATTCGACAGCGAAAAACAGGCGTTGCACGATCGTATCTGCAGCACCCGGGTCATTCGTAAATAAGTTGAGATGAAGATATTTCAATTTGACTGCGGAAAATGCAGGAAACCGGTTTCGCTTCCGCTGGCGGAGCCGGCGCAGACCGGGAACTGTCCCGGCTGCGGCGCCTATCTCGAGGTTGCGAGTTTCCCGGCACTGGTCAGAAAAGCCGCGCCAGGTCTGTCCGGCGAAAAACTGCTGGTTGACGATGAAAGCAGTTGCTTCTATCATTCCGCTAAGAAAGCGACCGTGGCATGCGAGAGCTGCGGTCGCTTCCTCTGTTCCTTGTGTGCGATCGAATTGAAGGGCCAGCACCTGTGTTCCACCTGCATCGAGAGGGGCGCGGTAAAAGGAAAATTCGAGCATCTGCAGAACGAGCGCGTCCGTTATGATGACATCGCCCTTTTTCTGGCCGTGTTGCCGCTCGTTCTTTTCATTTGGGGCACATTCATTACCGCTACTGCCTCGATCTTTATCGCAGTCAAGCATTGGAAATCGCCCCGGAGCATTGTCTATCCCGGGCGGTGGCGTTCAGTGCTGGCGATTGTTATCTCCCTTGGGCAATTGGCGGTCTGGGGCTATCTTGGCGGCCTGCTTTTCATGAACATAATGCAATGAAGCGAAAACAGAAAATCTATCGGCGGCTGCCCGGAAACATGTTTACGCAGCAGCGCCGTTTTCTCGAATACAGCATGCACAGCCTTTGGCTGGGCGCAGACCACGTTCTCGATGTGCGTTCAAGGCGCTTTACGGAGCAGTACAAAAGGTTCTACCTGAAGGATATCCAGGCTCTCGTAATCAGCCGGACCGCCGGCCGAAGAAACAAGAATCTGCTGCTTGCCGCTTCATGGGCTTGCATTTTTATTGCTACGGCCTATCCTTACTGGATATGGAAATCGCCAAACATGAAGCCGTTCTTCCTCTTCCTCGGTTTCGAGGCCGCCCTCCTTCTGGCCTTCCTGGTTTCGATTCTCCTCAACACATTCCTGGGACCCACCTGCAAATGCCGCCTTTATACCGCCGTCCAAGCGGAAGAATTGCCGTGCCTCGGCAGAATACGGACCGCGCGAAAAGCGATTGCGATCCTGAAACCGCTGATCGAGTCGGCCCAGGCTTCCCTGACGGAAACGAAAGAGGAAATCGATGTATTGCCGGACCAGCCTGTGCTCGTGCAGGCGTCGGCTCACGCACTCCCGCAAGACGCTCCGGCCGAACGGGAACGGGAGACACGCCACGAGGATGGACAGGTGCATATCCTTCTTTACGGCTGGCTCCTGCTGAGCGCATTCTCGGATTTCATCGAGATCTTCCACAAGAGCATCTCAAAGAATTTTCTGGATATGCTGCTCTTCTTGGGGCTGATCCTCGTTCTGATCTTCGCTTTCAGGAGGCAAAGTCACAGTGATCTTCCACGATCAGTCAAGAGCATCACCTGGTTGACTCTGGCCGTGGCGGTCTGCAGCTTTTTCTTTGGCTCGATCTATGGCTTCATATACATGATTCAAAATATGGAGGCGCCTCCACGCTCACCGCTTGAATTCCAGTTGGAGGGATCGATTTACGACGGCTACTGCATCGCGACCGGGGTAGCTCAATCTCTTTTGGCCGTTGTGGGCCTGATTCTTATTTTCCGGCACAAGATGAGAAACCGGGTAGCTCGCTACGCGACAGCCGCCGTGACCGCAACCGACAAGGGACTGTAGATGCACGATCTTTCCCGCCAACGCTGTTTCAATCA
This sequence comes from Candidatus Abyssobacteria bacterium SURF_5, assembly GCA_003598085.1. NCBI lineage: Bacteria > Pseudomonadati > Candidatus Hydrogenedentota > Candidatus Abyssobacteria > Candidatus Abyssobacteria bacterium SURF_5. The sequence continues at coordinate 10,385 of QZKU01000037.1, read as the reverse complement.
CGCCTGGCGCGAAGCCGTGGCCCAATGCCTCGAATGCCATCGCTACTATTGCCGGGAATGCGCTACCGAACACGAAGACAGGATGATCTGCGCGCCCTGCCTCGCAAAGATCACGGGCAAAAAGAAGAAGCGCAAAGCGAGACTGGCTTCCCTGTCACGAACAGTTCTGTGGTGTTCTTCCTTCTTGATAATCTGGATATTCTTTTACCTCCTGGGGCGCGGTCTGATTGCGTTGCCATCCTCGTTTCATGAAGGCAATATCTGGCGGCAAAGCTATTGGAGTGAGCTATTCGACTCATGAAGATTGACCGCAAAGAACCTGCCCCGAAAGGGGCGCTCGAAATTATCGAGGAAGCGTTTCATCTGGTTCGCACCTCCTCTATTCATGCGCTTGCGCTGTACTGCCTGGGAACGGTTCCCTTTGTGCTGGGCCTGCTGTATTTCTGGGGCGACATGAGCAGGAGCGCCTTCGCTTATCGGTATGCGGCAAGGGGCGCTTTTCTCATGACTCTTCTCTTCGTCTGGATGAAATGCTGTCACGCAATGTATGCGCGCCGGCTGCTCGAACACGTCTGCAATTCCGCCCCCCAAAGATGGACATTCCGAATGATAGCTCGCGCGATCATCCGCCAGACTATCGTTCAGTCCACCGGCTTTTTCATCCTGCCGCTGGCGTTTCTGGCCGCCGTGCCATTCGGTTGGGCTTATGCGCTCTACCAGAACATGACCGTGCTCGAGGACGGCAAAGGCGTCGAGATAATCGATTTGTACAAGAAGGCCGATCGTCTGGCCCGTCCCTGGCAGAAACAGAATTTTCTCGTCATCTGGGCGCTGAGCCCCTTTCTTCTGATCTCTGCCGCCGCATTCTTCCTGGTCGTAAGCCCGATAATCGTTGCCGTCAGCGCGGCATGGAGTCAGGTTTTCTTAAGCTTGTACATGGGGGTGCTCCTGCTGGCGCTGGTTCCTCTCAGCCCATTTGGCGTATTGATAGCCGCAAACATCGCCTCAGCCATTCTTTTGTTCCCCGGCCTTTTTCAGATGCTCACCGGAATATCGACGCGCTTCACTTTGACTTTTGGAGGAATGTTCAATACCACGTTCTTTGCCGCAGTCTGCGGGCTCACTTTCCTTTGCATGGACCCGCTGGCAAAGGCGGCATACGTTTTGAGATGCTTTTATCTAGACTCCCAGAAGACGGGCGAGGACCTTCGGGTTGATCTGAAATGGATTTCGAGAAAGGCAGCCGCCGTCGGTCTTGTTGCAATATGTGTTCTCAACTCCGGTCTCGCCGTTCCTCGTGAGGCCCGGGCGCAGGACAGGACGCAGCATGAAGTCGATACTCGCCGCTTGACCATTTCGCCTTCAGATTTGGATCAAGCCTTGGACCGGGAACTCGAGTCCCGCTTTTACGTGTGGCGAATGCCCAGAGAGAAGCCGGCTGAAAAAGAGGGTGGCGCAACGGCCTCATTTTTCCGCCACATTGCCGAGACCCTGGCCGATTGGGGAGAGGCTATCATGCGCAGGGCCCAGCCGCTCACCCGGTGGATTGAGGCTTTGATCGATTGGCTCAGCAAACGAGCGCCTGAATTCGACAGGGATAGAAGAGGTCTCGAAACAATCAGCGGTGTCTTGCGAACGATTTTATACGGCCTTGCAATCCTGCTCTTCGTTGTCGTCGGCGTGATGATATGGCGAATGTGGAAGAACCGCTTCCGGCAGCCTCTTCAAGTCGACGCCATTGTCGTGCGGGCCAGACCTGATATCGAGAAGGAAACCACGAGCGCCGCCGAACTGCCGGAAGACGGCTGGCTTGCGCTGGCGGCAGAACTTCTCGAGCAAGGCGAATTTCGGCTGGCGCTGCGGGCGGTTTTTCTTGCCACCCTTGCGCTGCTCGCCAGAGCCAACTTCATTTATATCGCTTTGTTCAAATCCAATCGCGACTATAAACGGGAGCTCGAACGGCGCGCCCATGCGTATCCGGAGCTCATAGATGTCTTTTCTCAAAGCGCTACCGTGTACGAATCAATCTGGTACGGCGATTACGAAGCGCGACGCGATCTGGTGGAATATCTCCTCGCGAACCAACAAAAGTTGAAAACGTATGAAGGCGCTAACTAAATCGGCTCCCCTTCTTTTTGCGGCGATCATTGTCATGTTCGCCTGGGGCTTGTACCGTCTCTTCGATCTCGTGTATGAGCAAGGAAACATGTACCCGCCGTATTCCACGCTTAGGAGCGATCCGCTCGGAACGCGGGCGCTGTACAAGGCGATGGCCGCATTGGAGGGCGTGTCGGTCCAGCAAAACATGAGCCCAATCGAGCAACTGGGCGGCGGGAAAGGCAAAACCTTGTTCATTTGCGGCGCCAATCTGTCCGATGATCCGGAATACGTGATCAAGGCCATCGAGGATTTTGTGGGCGACGGCGGACGGCTGATTCTTACCTTCTTCCCGATAACCGAGGAAATAGCAGAAGCGAGCGGTAACGGTGAAAGAGGCGAAGAGAGCGGCGGGTCAATAAATGAATCGCAGGAGGAACATTCCAAAGAGAAGTCTGAGAAGAAAGAGGAATCTTCTGAGGATGAAGATGAAGGCGTGGACCCGGCGGAAGAGCCGTGGTTCGTCCGCATGGTTTCGATCGAAAATCGGTGGGGATTCAAGTTCTCAACCTTGATGCCAAAGGAGTCTGAAAACGAGGATTATCTCGAAATGACGGCGCTGAAACAGAACGGACCGGCCGACTGGCCCGAGATGCTGCCCTGGTATTCGGCTCTGTACTTCACACAGTTATCTGAGCCATGGAAAGTGTTGTATGCCCGAAACGGGCTTCCCGTCCTTGTAGAACGCCAATGGATTCGAGGAACGATCGTTCTGTGCAGCGATTCGTATCTCCTCAGCAATGAAGCGATGCGCCGGGAAAGACATACCGGCCTCATCGCCTGGCTGGTGGGACCTTCCTCGACCGTCATCTTTGATGAGAGTCATTTCGGGATTCAGGAGCATAAGGGAATCATGACGCTGGTTCGCAGCTATCGGTTGGACCGGCCGCTGACGGCTTTGATCGGGCTCGCGCTCCTGTTCGTCTGGAAAAACGCATTCAGCCTGACCCCGAAACACGGGACGCCTGCCGAACAAATGAGCCGGCGCGGCAAGGACTCTGCAGCGGGACTGGTCAATTTGCTGCGGCGCAGCATTCCAGCGAAAAAGATATTGCAGGTATGCGTCGAGGAATGGGAGCGTTCTCCGGGACTCATCGATGAACGAAAGCGCAAGCGGGTGCGCGAAATTCTCGAGCAGGAGATGGCATCTCCTGCGAGGCGGCGCAACCCGGTCGAAGCCTATCAAATGATTTCCGCTGTATTGGCGGAGAAGGAGTGAAAAATTGAAAACGGACGGACGAAGCATCGCGTTCCTGACTGATGTGCTGACCCGAGCGCGCCAGGAGGTTGCGAAAGTTATCATTGGCCACCAGGAAGTTGTCGATAAGGCCCTTATCGCTATCTTCACCGGACAGCACGCCCTCCTTGAGGGAGTGCCGGGGGTGGCAAAAACCCTGCTTGTCCGCACCCTCGCCTGCGTGCTCGGCTGCGAGTTCTCGCGCATCCAGTTTACGCCCGACCTGATGCCCTCGGATATCATCGGGACCAACGTCTTTAATTTGAAAGCCAACGAATTCGTCCTGGTGAAAGGACCGGTCTTCACTACGTTCCTTCTTGCCGATGAAATCAATCGCGCGCCGGCAAAGACACAATCCGCCCTCCTGCAGGCGATGCAGGAGCGGCGGGTGACCATTGATCGAGAAACCCACCTGCTCTCACCCAATTTCACGGTTTTTGCGACCCAGAATCCTATCGAGTTCGAAGGGACGTATCCGCTGCCCGAGGCGCAAAAAGACAGGTTTATGCTGAAGATCTCGATGGCGTGTCCCGACCAGGCCGAAGAACTCGAGCTGGCGAAGCGAATGCTCAAAGACTCCTCGCCGGAGGAAACCCTTGCCAGGGGCGAGGTGAAAGCCGTAATCAACTCGGACGACTTGCAGCAGTTGCGCAGGATAAGCGAATACATCCTGGTGCGTGATGAGCTGCTCCAATATATCGTCGAGATTATTCGTAAAACCCGCATCGAAGATAGTGTTCTCGTCGGCGCAGGCCCCCGCGGCACTCAGGCGCTCCTGCTTTCGGCCAGGATGCTGGCTGCAATCTCGGGAAGAGACTACGTTACGCCCGACGATGTGAAGACCATGGCGCTGCCCGTTCTGGAACATCGAATCATCCTGCGCCCCGAATATGAAATTGAAGGATTGGCGGTCGCCGAAGTCGTCGAACGAATTCTCCAGAAAGTGAACGTCCCCCGATGATCGCGCCTCAATACCGATTACTGTTCTGGGTCGCCTGTCTCGTGGTTCCCTTTTCGTTTGTGGCCGCCATCCAGCCGTCAACATTGCTTGCGGCCGAAATCATCATAGGCGGCTTCCTCATTCTCGCGATAGCGGACGCCCTCTCTGCCCGGAAACGACTCGATAATATCGAAGTCCACTTGCCGGAAGTAATCCGCATAACCGAAAATAAGGAAGGTTTGCTTCTTCTGAAATTGGAAACAAAACAACCTTCAAATCGCAGGCTGCGGATCGGAATTGGGGCGCCGGCTGAATTCAAGTTGCCGGTCGAAGAATTCACTACCGCCCTTTCCAAAGAAAATAGGGCCTATGAAGTCGCCATCCCCTGTACGCCCTCGAGAAGAGGGACATATGCGATTCAGGCCGTCCATCTGGAAACCGGATCACCTATCGGGTTCTGGGCTTTCCGCAAGACATTTCAGGTGGAGGCCGAGGTCCGTGTTTATCCAAATATTCATAAGGAACAGAAGAGTCTGGCCGCGCTTTTTCTGAACAGGGGTATGTTTGGCCTGCACGCCCAGCGCCAGGTCGGAAAGGGAAAGGAATTCGAGAAGCTTCGGGATTACATTCCGGGCGACAGTTACGAAGATATCCATTGGAAAGCGACGGCAAAGAGAAGTCATCCCGTCACCAAGATTTTTCAGATCGAGCGGACTCAAGAGATATATGTTGTGCTGGATGCATCGCGCCTCAGTTCGCGCGAAATCCAGACGCAGTCGAATGGATCGCCCGAATCACCCCCGACCGTTCTTCAACTAGAGCGATTCATTACCGCAGCGTTGGTCCTGGCGCTGGTGGCCGAGAAGCAGGGCGACTTGTTCGGGCTGCTGACATTTCACGACAAGGTGCACTCCTTCGTGCGCGCCCGGAACGGAAAAGCTCATTATGCGGCGTGTCGCGACGCGCTTTACTCGCTCCAGCCGAAAATGGTGAACCCGGACTTCAACGAGCTGAACTCGTTTATCCGCCTCCGCCTCCGGCGCCGCGCCCTGCTCATTTTCCTGACCAATCTCGACGATCCGGTGCTCGCGGAGACTTTCGTCCAGAATCTGGATGTGCTCACGCGGCATCATCTCGTCCTGGTAAATATGCTGAAAACGCCCGTGCTGGCGCCCGTATTTTCCGGCGAGGCCGTCCGGGAGGCGGATGATCTCTACCGGCGATTGGGCGGTCACCTGCAGTTTCAGCAACTGCGGGAATTGGAGCAGGTGTTGAAGCGCCGCGGTGTCGCGATGAATCTGTTGGACAATGAGACGATGTGCAGTCATCTGGTTTCGCAATACATCAATGTGAAACGAAGGCAACTCCTGTGATAGTCGACCTGCAGCGATTTCTCATTTCAGAAGAGCGGTACTGGAAGGAACTGGAGAAACTCCTTACGGAGCTCGAAACGCGTGTCGAACGCACATTGAGTCTCGAGGAAGCGAAACGGTTTCATTATCTTTACCAGCGCGTCTCAAGCGATCTGGTGAGGCTCGCCGCGTTTCCGTCCGAACCTGGAACTCACCGCTATCTGGAATCGTTGGTCTCGCGAGCCTATGCGGAAATTCATGAAACCCGCGACAGGGGCGTCCGCTTCTCCGTCCGAACGTGGTTCTTTCAAACTTTTCCGCAGGTTTTCCGAAAACATGCGATGGCTTTCGCGCTGGCCGTTCTCATTACTCTTGCAGGCGCAAGTTTTGGAGGGTTCGCGCTGTCTCTCGATCCCGATTCGAAGGATGTATTGATGCCGTTCTCACACCTGCAGGGAGACCCTTCACAACGTGTCGCCTATGAGGAGTCGCGCGAGGTGGATCATCTTGAAGGAAGAAAAGGCACGTTTTCGGCTTTCTTGATGACTCATAATACAAGGGTTTCGATTTTTACGATGGCGCTCGGGATGACATGGGGAATCGGCACCATCATCATGTTGTTCTACAACGGCACGATCCTCGGGGCGGTCGTTTGCGACTACGTTCTGGCGGGAGAGGTACGCTTCCTTGCCGGCTGGCTCCTGCCGCACGGCGCAATCGAGATTCCGGCAATCCTGATCGCGGGACAGGCCGGCCTCGTGCTGGGAAAAGCGCTCATCGGATGGGGGACGCCGATCTCTTTGAAGGCGCGACTGCGTCAGATATCTGGCGACCTCGTAACCCTCATCTGCGGAGTGGCCGCGTTACTCGTGTGGGCGGGACTGGTCGAAGCCTTCTTCTCGCAGTATCACGAGCCGGTCATCCCCTACTCGCTAAAAACCACGTTCGGATTGCTCGAATTGATTCTGTTGACCGTTTATCTGATGTGGTCGGGCAGAAAAAGAGTGGCGCCCGCCGAAATTGATCGATGAGGCTTGACGCATGTTCAGACGAACCAATGCTCTAGTCATCAGGACGTCCGAGGGCATCTCGTTTTCGCTGCTCCTTGCGGGGCCGGTGACCCGTTTCTTCGCGTGGATCATCGACCTCGGATGCATCATCGTCATCACGTCGGTCATCACGCAGCTTCTCTACTCTCTGAACATCATCAGTCGCGACTTCGCAACGGCGGTCATTATTCTGCTGTACTTCCTCGTCTCGATCGGCTACAGCATCATCCTGGAATGGTACTGGCGCGGACAGACACTCGGGAAACGATTGCTGGGGCTGAGAGTGGTGGACGAGGATGGCCTGCGCCTGAAATTCTCGCAGATCGCGATCCGCAACCTGCTCCGGTTCGTGGATGCGCTGCCGGTTTTCTATCTGATCGGAGGGACTGCCTCCGTCGTGACGCCCCGATCACAGCGTTTGGGAGATATCGCCGCGAGTACCGTGGTCATCCGAAAGCGGCCCGATCTGAAGTACGACTTTGGCGGGTTGCTCTCCGAGAAATACAATTCGTTTCGCGAATATCCGCACCTGGTGGCGCGGCTCCGCCAGCACGCTCCTCCCGAGTTCACGGCTCTGGCTCTTCAGGCGGTGCAGCGGCGTGAAAGTCTCGAGTCTGGCTCCCGGCTCGAGCTCTTCAAAGATATCGCTGCCTACATCAAATCGCTCGTCAAGTTTCCCGACGAGGCGACGTTCGGCCTCACCGACGAGCAATACGTCCGCAACGCCGTCGACTCGCTCTTCAAAGAGCGGGGGAGGGAAAGCTAGTTTCCCTCCCCGCAGAAAAGCCTTCTCACTCTGATGTGGCCCGGTAGATCACTGCTTTTGTATTGACCAGATTTCTTGACTGAGAACCGGAGCAAGCGGAACCAGATCCACATCCGCACCGCGGACCCGCCAGAAGATCATACTTCCCGCTGGTATCTTGTTCCAATAGGTCATAGGCATCGGCCAACATTCATCTGCAATGATCATGTGCAGATTATCATACGTGGACCAGAAATTCTTGAACCCCGGAGATGCGCTGAAATCGACGGCAAAGCCTCTATCGCATGTACCGTCCGGAGTCCAGCAGAAACTCGGCGGGTACAAATGTACGGAACCGTTTGCGGGACTCAACAAATTGATCTGCGATAAGGGCTGGCATGCGGTCTCAAGCTTCTTCGTGCGCATATCGTAATCCAGCCCATTGTGGAAGTTGCCTCCGAGAGCAATCGTGTTGTCCCTGAAGGATACGCCCCTGATTACCTCATGTTCCAAGGAGCCATTCCACGTCTCCGCACACAATTCGTTGCCTCTGACGCCTTCCAGCTTTTTGAGATGCCAATGCGCAATCTCAGCGGCGTCTTTTATGTAGCCCGCAACTAAGGCGTTGTCATCCACATCAACCGCTACGTCATAGCTCTCTTCCGTAAAGGAGGGATCCAACAGGTATGTCCACAGGACTGCGCCGTCTTTCGAATACTTGATCACGCGCCAATCGTAATCCGAATAGACGTCGTTATCGGTTCCTTTGTTAGTTGTGCCCGCGACTATGATGTCATCGTTGCTATCGATATCCACATCCCAGGCAAAATCCACCAGGAGGGCCGGTCCACTCTGAGTATCCGACCACAGTAGTACGCCCGAGGGCGCATATTTGCGTATGTGCCAGTCGAGGTCATAATCCTCGCAACCCTCGCAGCCGCTGACTCCGCGGCAGCCGACTACGATCATGTTTCCCGCGCTGTCTACGGCTATACCGTGAGAATGATCGGGATAATATTGAGACGTGCTGTAGTTATAATAAATGGGTCCGAGCAGCAAATTGAAATTGCTGTCGTATTTAAGAGTCGCCCACTGCCACGCGTGTGGAGTCCAATCCGTCAGTACATTTCCGGTCACATAGATGTTGTCTGCTCCGTCGACGGCGCAACCCGTGGCCCACGCTCCGCCATACTCAAAATAGCGCTTCTCCAGAAGGAAAGTGCCATCAGGGGCGTATTTTCTCATCAGCATCGACTTTGCGCGCGGGGGAGTGGTTGTCTGGAAGTTCTCGCCGATTCCGCCAACGGCAATGATATTGTCGTGGCTGTCCACGCACACGTCTACAAAGCTATCGTCGCCGTATATGGTGCCGCCGATCTTGATTATGCCGCTGTCGACCTCGCGAGTCCAAAGGAGATTCCCATCGGGGTCATACTTGACCAGATATGCGTTCTCGCCATGATCCACCAGGCCCATGACCGTTCCCGCCGCGATTATGTTTCCCTGACTATCGATTGCGGTGGCCATGGTCGTGTCATCACCATTCGCGCTGTCATGGATTTGGGTCCAGATTTCTGTCCAGCAGGCGGAGCTGCCACAATCTTCTGTATCCGCCCCGTCGACTAATCCATCACAATCCTCATCAATACCTCCAGTACATATTTCTGTTGCGCCTGGATTTCGAGCGGGATTCCCATCGTCACAATCGCCCGCTATGGTTGCGGTGTAAGGGTCCGTTGCGGCGCAAAGGCACTGACTATCGGCATCCACGCCATATCCATCGTCGTCTTCATCTCGAAAATATGTGGAACAGCCCTGCGCTCCAGGTTCGTCAGTTAATAAGTCGCAATCATCGTCTTCTAGGTTACAAACCTCAACAGCTCCAGGATGCTGAAGCGCATCTCCGTCGTCACAATCTCCTCCAACCAAAGCTGTATAGGGAGGTTCGGGAGCGCACAACACTTTTGAGTCTGCATCTAGTCCATAGGTGTCTTCATCCATATCGCGATAGTACGTGGTCGGTTCGGCGCATCCGCACTCGCCGGAAATCAGTTCGATATCGAGAGATGCTCCGGTTGCGCATTCAGCGACGGATGCCTCCAGTATGGTGAGGGTAATGACATCTTCGGGAGTCATACTGGGGTCAACATTATATGTGATTTCCGCTATGCAGCATGACCCCGCTGGGATGCAACTACCTGAGAGAGATACAAGCAGACCGGTCACCACATTGTCGCTTTCATTCGCATCCACAAGAAACACACTGGTGCAGGCGGTGCCTGAGATGCTGGAATAATGCAGCAGGTCGGGGGTATCCGTAAGCTTGAAGGAGACCCCTTTCACACTGGCCGCAGGAACATCCAATACCAGGCATACAGTAGCCGTTGTTCCCTCAATGGCGCAGGAGGTGCTGAGGGACCCGTCATAGGCGCCTGCGAATCGAGACGAAAAAAGAACCAGAAGAAGACTGAGTAGTACTACCGGAGTTGTGCGGCCGACAGCTTTCATTTCCTGTACTCCTTCCCGACGGCAAGTAATTGCCTTCTTATGTTGTAGTTAGCAGCATTAACGGCTCGTGACCGATCTGTATCTATTGCAATACCTTCATACGACTGCTTACCCTCTTCCCGCCTCGGCCCGCAACGTTACTATTCAGTATCTCCATGTGGAGGGGCTCGCGAGATTTCCTTATTGCGTTCAACTGCAAAATCGATCCATTCCCCGAAGAGATGGAGTCGCCATGCAGTGAAAGAAGGATGAGCCGATACATCCCCGGCCCAATTTCATTGAAATCGGCATAAAAATCGGGTCCTCATGAGAATTTGTGGGTGAGAAAAAGTCATAAATAATTGAAAAGCATGAACTAAATCCTGTATATCGAGTGTCTGATCAGGATGCTCGAAAG
>QZKU01000036.1 GCA_003598085.1 Candidatus Abyssobacteria bacterium SURF_5 | reverse complement strand
CGGTTCCGGGTGATATTCTGTCGCGTACATTTCGGATTGGACTTCCCCGTGACCGGTCGCGAGGTTCCGCGTCGATCGTTTTTTTGCTACAGCTCCTTTTGTTGGTTCGTAGAACGTGGCCGCGTTCAGTTGCCGACCAGCCAGGCGGCCGGCCTTATCCAGACCGGCCAAACTTTCTGGTGTCGACAAGGTCATTGAACCATACTGGCGACGCCCGGTCAACGACATAGTTGTTAAAAAGATGTCATTAAAGACGGAAGATGATGGGAACCACGGGTTTTCACGGATTAGAAAAGCAGACAACAGTCCACAGAAAGACTCTTCCTATCCGCGGATTCCGCGGATTTACTCAGATTGAATGAAACACGGATTTTCACGAATTATCACGAATTGGAAGACGAGTAAGATACTCTTGAACAGGAGGAAACGGAGGGAACAGAGAGGTCTTGAGACATTGGGTTTTGGGCTCGCAGGGAGTTGAAGAAACTGAGGTTTGGTACCTTCGGCGGGTGAAGACAAGCTTTCACGGATTGGAAGAGGGGCTTTGTTTGTCAATTCTGTAAAATGTGTCTGATCCCAGTTTCTCCCTCAGTCTTCGGTCTCCAGACTGTCTAAATTATTGACTCCCGCTGCCTTTTCTGGTTTAATAATGAGCTGTTGGGGAGAAGATAGGAGCAATGGGACGTTTCTGTAGCTCGATCCCGCCTGTTCTTCTTTCTATTTTACGTCCTGGGCCCGTTCCCATAGCCACAGGATAGACCAAGAACAGCATGGCGAAGCTTGAAGACCTAAAAAGAGGCGCATCGGTCAAAGGAATCCTGCCGGACGGCCTTGTCACTATAATTGATGTGAAGTGGCACGGCTCTGCTGTCGTGGAGGTGACATATAAAGATGCTTCAGGACGCCCGGCAAACGAATTGCTATATCGGGATCAGGAATCATCTCTTGAAATAGTCACTCAAGGTACTCCTTTCAGCTTTGACAGCGATGGCGCACATTTTCGACTTGCGTCAGAAGCCCGCAGAATCAGTCTGGCGCACTTGTTTGACCCTCTTCTGGCCATACACACATCCATTGTTGAACCATTGCCCCATCAGATAACTGCCGTATACGAAGCTATGCTTCCCCGGCAACCCCTCCGATTTCTTCTTGCAGATGATCCGGGCGCGGGCAAGACCATTATGGCCGGACTTCTCATCAAGGAACTGATAATTCGGGGCGACCTTCATCGCTGTTTGATATGCTGTCCTGGAAATCTTGCCGAACAATGGCAGGACGAACTTGATTCGAAGTTCCATCTGCCATTCGAGATCGTCGATCGGGCTACCATTGAAGCATCGCGCACGGGCAATCCGTACGGAGAAAAGAATCTGGTTGTCAGCCGCCTCGATCTTATGAGCCGGAGTGATGACATTATCGCCAAACTGAATCAGACGGATTGGGACGTAATTGTTGTGGATGAAGCTCATAAGATGCACGCGTCCTTCTTCAGTGGTGAAATAAAAGAAACGAAGCGGTACAAACTCGGTCGTGTCCTCGGAAGACTGTCTCGCCATTTCCTGCTCATGACTGCGACTCCGCATAATGGTAAAGAAGAAGATTTCCAGTTATTCATGGCGCTGCTGGACGCGGATCGATTCGAAGGCAGGTTTCGTGATGGAGTACATTCAGCGAATGCTTCAGACCTCATGCGCCGAGTCACTAAAGAGGGCCTTCTGAAATTTGACGGCAAACCTCTTTTTCCCGAGCGTTGGGCGAATACGGTTTCTTATAAGCTCTCGGACTTGGAAGCAAAGCTCTATTTCGCGGTTACAGAGTATGTCCGAGATGAAATGAATCGTGCTGACCGCTTGGCGGCAGAAGGTGAAGGACGCCGGAAAAACCTTGTTGGCTTTGCTTTGACCATTCTTCAACGTCGACTAGCTTCTTCTCCCGAGGCAATCCTTCAGTCCCTACGGCGTCGTCGAGAGAGGTTAGAGAAACGCTTGCGAGAAGAAAAGATTGTAAAACGCGGTTCCGAGCTCCCTCTGGATACGACCCGGGAATTGCCAAACATCACCGAGGACGATATTCACGATCTCGACGATGCTCCCGACGCAGAGGTTGAAACTACCGAGGAGGCGGTTGTTGATCAAGCGTCCGCCGCTCGAACCATTGCTGAACTTGAAGCGGAAATTGCCACTCTGAAGCATCTCGAGGATTTGGCGCTGAAAGTGCGCAAAAGCCAGTTAGATAAGAAATGGGAGGAACTTTCCAGGCTTCTGCAGAACAATTCGGAGATGTTCGATGCCCAGGGATATAGGCGTAAGCTCATCCTCTTTACGGAACATCGCGACACGTTGAATTATCTATCAGACCGCCTTGCGGGGTTGCTGGGTCGTCCTGAAGCAATTGTGTCTATCCACGGTGGGATGGGCCGTGAGGAACGCAGGAATACCCAAGAGAAATTTACTCAGGACAAGGATGTGCAAATCCTGGTAGCGACAGATGCGGCAGGTGAGGGAATAAACCTGCAGAGGGCGCATCTGATGGTTAATTACGACCTGCCATGGAACCCAAACCGAATTGAGCAGCGCTTTGGTCGAATCCACCGCATCGGTCAGACGGAGGTTTGCCATCTGTGGAACCTGGTTGCAGAGGAAACACGGGAGGGTGAGGTTTATCATCGACTCCTAAAAAAAATAGATGAGCAGAGGAAGGCGTTGGGGGGGAGAGTTTTTGATGTTCTTGGGAAGCTCTTTCAGGACAAGCCGCTTCGGGACCTTCTCATTGAGGCGATTCGCTATGGTGAACAGCCGGAAGTGCGCGAGAAACTCTTCCGTGTGGTAGACCAGGTTGTGGACCGCAGCCGCCTAGAGCAGTTGTTGGCAGATTGTGCGTTGTCGCGGGAATGTCTGGATGCCGCGGCCGTTCGTCGTATCAAAGAGGACATGGAGCGAGCCGATGCTCGGCGATTGCAGCCTCATTTTATAGCCTCTTTCTTTATTGAAGCTTTTCGCCTTTTGGGCGGGACAATTCGCGAACGAGAGCCCCGTCGATATGAGATCACTCATGTGCCCGCAACCATTCGGAACCGGGATCGGCAGATAGGAACAGGGGCGCCTGTTCTTACCCGTTACGAACGAATCACCTTTCATAAGGAAGAGATAAGCGTTCCCGGGAAGCCGCTGGCCGCCTTTGTTTGTCCGGGACATCCGCTCCTGGATTCCACAATAGATATCATCCTCGAAAGATACCGCGACCTGTTGCGTAGAGGTTCGATTCTCGTTGATGAGAAAGAAACAGGCGACGAAGACGTGCGTGCTCTTTTTTACATTGAACATTCAATACAGGACGGCCGCTCAGACCGTCAGGGAAATCGTCGCATTGCATCGCGCCAATTGCAGTTTGTCGAAATGCAGCCGCACGGCCGTACCCGGATGGCCGGCTATGCGCCTTATCTTGATTACCGTCCCGCCACTGAAGAAGAACAAAGGCTGCTCAGATCAAACATCGCTGATTCCTGGCTCAAGGAAAACGTGGAAGATAAAGCAGTTTCCTTTGCCATAGAACATCTCGTTCAAAAGCACCTTGGCGAAGTGAAGCGGTTTCGCGAGGAACTAATTGCAAAAACTATGGCCGCAGTGAAAGACCGCCTCACGAAGGAAATCAACTACTGGGACCATCGAGCCGAAGAGTTGAAGGCCCAGGAAAATGTCGGAAAGTCAAACTCGAGAATCAATTCCGGCAAGGCGCGTGAGCGCGCTAACGAACTGGAGGCCCGGCTAAAGAAGCGCATGGACGATTTGGAGCAGGAACGGCGGCTTTCGCCATTGCCTCCGGTCGTAATTGGTGGAGCTTTAATCGCCCCAATCAATCTCCTGCGGAGCCTGAAAGGCGAAATCGACACGCAGCCAGCTATATTCGCTAAAGAAACGGCACGTATCGAACAGATCGCGATGCAGGCAGTAATCACCAAAGAGCACCAGCTTGGCCGCTATCCCCGCGACGTAAGCGACCAGAATCTGGGATATGACGTGGAATCAGCAATACCTGATACTGGAAAACTGCTTTTCATTGAAGTAAAGGGTCGCGCCAGCGGCGCAGCTACAGTCACTATCTCCAAAAACGAGATTCTGACGGCCCTTAATAAGCCTGATGATTTCCTTCTTGCTATTGTCGAAGTTGAAGGAGCAAGGGCAAATGCGCCTGTATATGTCAGTCAACCATTTCAGAAAGAGCCAGATTTTGGCGTAACCAGTGTGAACTACAATCTAAAAGAACTACTTCGACGTGGGCAGGTACGCTGATAGTTTATAATATACATAAAAAGGGGAAAAAACTATGGCTTCTCCTATAAAGTTAGAAAATCTGGAAATCCGCCAGTTTCGAACGTTTGACCATCTGGTCGTGGAACGCCTCGGACAGGTGAATCTTTTTGTCGGGAAAAACAATGTCGGCAAGTCAACGATTCTTGAAGCTCTTTGGCTTTATGCCAATTTGGGCTCCCCGAGAATACTCCGGGAGATATTACAAGCGCATGACGAAGCAATCGAGTATCCTCAGGGCGAATGCGGAATTCGAGGTGGTGGAGAACCATCGGTCTGTTCTCTCTTTCACGACCGTCCAAAAATCGGTCAATTTGATTCCACGATTGAAATTGGTCCAATTAATGCGCCGGATAGCAGTCTTAGAATTACTATTGCACGTGTCCATCGCAAGAAAGCCGCTGCAGAACAGTCAGTCTCTTCGGCAGAAGGACCAACAGAATTCCATGACCTTTACGAGGAAGATATTCCGGCCCTGATTGTTAAAATTGGTTCTTTGCAGCGGATGATGATGCTCGACGAGGACTTTGAAGTTCACGCTCGGCGATGGGAACTCCAGCCCCGCTCAATGTTGGAACTGACTATTAATTCAGTCTTCGTTGGTCCAAATGGGCTCGCCCCGAGGGAGATGGAGAATCTCTGGCGGCAAGTGGTACTTACAGAACTCGAGCGGGATGTTATCGATTCAATGCGGATTATATCACCAGAGGTGGACGATTTCGCAGTGCTAAGTACAAATTCCTCAGGTTATCCTACTGTCCGCCTTAAAACGGAGAGATCGGCCACCCCCGTTCCATTGCGAAGCCTTGGTGATGGTATGAATCGACTTTTTGGAATCGGAATGGCTCTAGTGAATTCACAGAACGGAATTTTGCTGGTGGATGAGATCGAAAATGGGCTTCATTTTTCCATACTCCCATCTCTTTGGAAGTATATTCTGAAAGTTGCCCGTCGCTTGAATGTGCAGGTATTTGCCAGTTCCCATAGCTATGAATGCATAAAGGCGTTTTATGCGGCTGCGCGGGAAGATACTTCAATTGACGGGGTTTTAAATCGGGTCGAGTTTGTGAACGATGAATACAGATCAGCTGTTTTCGATGAAGACCGTCTGAATACTGTTCTGGGTGAAAATATAGAGATAAGATAATGGCAAACAGACTGATTTTTGAAGGTGTAAATGATCGCCATGTGGTGAGAAATCTTCTTATTCAGTATAATCTTGGCTACCTTTTCGACTATAAAGATAAACAAGGATTTACGAACCTCTGTGATACATTGGGCGAGGAATTGCAGGCAACTGACCTTCAAAACCTTGGTATAATCATTGATGCGGATGAAGACTGTAAAAGGAATTGGCAAAAGGTGCTACACATAGTGGCTGATCAATATCCGTTCATTCAAGCTCCGGTTGCCCCCGTAGGAGAGGGAACAATTATTGATGTCGCAGAAGATAAAAGAGTAGGAATCTGGGTAATGCCCGATAACAGAGAAAGAGGAAAGGTCGAGGATTTCGTAGCGGATCTTATACCGCAAGGAGATGTCCTCTGGCCGCGGGCAAAGAATGACGTCAGTGAAATACCAGACGACCATAGGCTATTTAAACCAACATATTTGCCGAAAGCGGAAATCCATACGTGGCTAGCCTGGCAAGAAGAGCCCGGCACTCGTATGGGCGAAGCTTTAACAAAGAAATATCTTCTTCATGATTGTCCCGCTGCCATTGCTTTCGTTAACTGGGCGCGTCGTTTGCTGAGTTAAAGAGGAAATTTTGATGACTGTTGAGGAACTGGCGCGGCTCCAGCAAAAACAGGCCGGCCAAGCTCTCTATTCTCTTTTCATGAAATGCCGCCGCCGATTTCTGCGTTCTGCAGAATTACTTTGTATCAGAAGTGAATCCATAGGTAAGCTGCAGGATTTGGAAGCTACAGATATGACGCCTTTGGTCTCAGTTTGGGAAGCAATATGCGGACGCTATTTAGCCGAAAGGTATACGCCGCAATTGCCTCTATTCCAAGATCATGACACCGAAACACGGGAAGACTGGGAAAAATTCATAAATCTGGAGATGTTCCCGCGTTTAGTCAATGAAGATGAAGTCGTTAGAAATATTCTTCGCGCCATGGGCGGCTTGCCCTGCAAATCCCCTAGAGGAGCCGCCTCAGCGGTATGTTCATATATAGATGAAATGGTTTTGCCTGGAGTGCCGCCACTATGGGCGCCCGAGGAGGCATTAACGAATGACTGATACTTTCTCGAAAAAGCTTATTGAAGTAGCGCTACCGCTTGCGGCAATCAATGAAGGATCAAAGCCGGAAACGGAAAATCCATTTCTTAAAGGCCACCCGCGGGCCATTCACAACTGGTGGGCACGGACTCCGCTCTCCGTATCACGCGCTATCCTGTTCGCCCAACTCATTGATGACCCTGGCAATGGTCTTGAAACCGAAGAAGCTCAACGGGCACGTAGAGAGCTTCTTGATTTTGTCGCTAAATTAGCAACTTGGGAGGCAACTACTGACGAGAAACTTATAGAAAAGGCAAGAGAAATAATCCTCAAACAGTTCAAGGGTAAGGCACCCGAATTTTGGGATATGTTTGCTGGACGAGCAAGTATTCCACTTGAAGCTCAGCGACTTGGCCTTAAAGTCACGAGCAGTGACCTGAATCCTGTGGCAGTCACTATCCAGCGGGGACTTCTTGAGTTTCCATCAACCTTTTCCGGAAGCCCGCCGGTCCATCCGCAAAATGATCAAAATCTTCTTCACAGCACTGTCTGGAAAGGTGCTACTGGCCTTGCTGATGACATTCGCTGGTACGGGAAGTGGGTCTGCCAGGAAGCCCAGAAGCGATTGTCGAAACTCTACCCCAAAGGGCCGGATGGCAATGTTGTAGTTGCCTGGCTTTGGACGAGGACAGTGCCAAGTCCTGATCCATCGCGCAATGGCGCCGCGGTTCCTTTGGTTAGATCGTTCAAACTTGCCGGGAAAAAACGACACGTATGGGTGTTCCCGAAGGTTAATCGAAAGGGAAACAATTTCGAGTTTGATATCGCCAATGGGATAGTCCCCGAGGTCAAAGGAACCGTTTCCCGCAAAGGCGCGACCTGCCTTCTGAGTAAGAATCCTATGCCATTTCCTTATGTGCGCAAACAAGCGAAGCAGGGAAATATGGGAACCAGATTAATGGCAATTGTTACAGAGGGTAACCGAGGAAAATTCTACCATGCGCCCAGTGATCAGCATATTTCAGCCGCAAGGCAAGCATCTCCAAAGTGGCGACCTGATTGTGAGATGCCGAAGAAACACCGGAATTTTCAACCTCCTGTCTATGGCATGGAGAATATTGGTGATTTGTTCACTCCAAGGCAACTGGTTGCACTTGACATACTTTGCGACATAATTCTCGATGCTCGAAAACACATCCTGGAACACGCGAAAGGGAATACTGCTTACGCCGAGGCAGTAACCTTTTACCTGGCATGCGCGCTCTCTCGAATGACAGATTACCATAGTAATCTAACGACATGGAACCCAACAAATGAGAACGTGAGCCACCTGTTTCAACGTCAAGCGATTCCTATGGCTTGGGATTTTTGCGAGGCGAATCCCATTGAGGGAAAGCTGGCTTATGATGCTGTGGCTGGATGGGTTGCTTCTTCGCTTGAATCTCTTCCAACCGAGGCTCATCCCGCTAGAGTAAAACAAGCCGATGCCCGGCAAGAAACTCCTTCTTTTGGCAGCGCACCTGTAGTTTCCACCGACCCTCCTTACTACGACAACATAAGCTATGCTGACCTTGCTGACTTCTTTTATGTCTGGCTGCGGCGGATATTGAAGAGTATAGATCCACATACATTTGCAACTCTCTTAACTCCTAAAGGTCCTGAGCTTATCGCCTCTCCCACACGTCACGGTTCATTAGAACTTGCTGAAAAGCACTTTCGGCATGGATTCCAAAATGTATTTGCTGAAATTTTGCAGACTGCTGAGCCGTCAATCCCCTGCACGATATACTACGCGTTTAAGCAGGAGGAAGAGGAAGAAAGTAGTGAATCTCCGGAGGGAGGCAACCGTGTTTCAACTGGTTGGGAGACCATGCTTGAGGGTCTTGTTGAGGCAGGTTTCCAAATTACTGGAACCTGGCCAGTTCGGACAACAAAAAAAGCACGAGCGGTAGCGAAAGATGCCAACGCATTGGCTTCGGCCATAGTCCTTGTCGCTAGGAAGCGCTCTCTCGAAGCTCCTCATTGTAGTCGCCGGGAGCTACTTAATGAACTTAAACGTAAACTACCATCGGCGCTCAAGCATCTCCAACAGGGGAATGTGGCACCAGTGGACCTTGCTCAAGCCTCGATTGGACCTGGCATGGCCATATTTTCTCAATATTCCAAAGTTATAGAGTCAAGAGGAAGGATGACTGTTCGAACAGCACTCTCCCTTATAAATCAAACGCTTGACGAAGTGCTTTCCGAACAAGAAGCAGAATTTGATACGGATACTCGATGGTGTCTCGCATGGTTCGAACAGCATGGAATGAAAGAGGGTCTTTACGGGGATGCAGAGACTCTTTCGAAAGCAAAGAACACAGCCGTGAACGGGCTCGTGGAGGCGGGGGTGGTTTTCTCCCGTGGAGGAAAGGTTCGGCTGTTGGATCGGAACGAACTGCCAGAAGATTGGGACCCTGCGAAGGATAAACGTTTGACCGTATGGGAGATAACTCAACATCTAATATATTCTCTCGAAAAATCCGGTGAGAGTGGCGCAGCCGAGCTCCTTAGCAAGCTCGGTAGTGGTGCGGGCGAGGCAGCCAGAGAATTATCTTACCGCCTGTTCCAAATTTGCGAGAAGAATAGTTGGTCGAAGGAAGCTTTGTCGTACAATGGCCTTGTGGTCGCCTGGCCGGAAATTGTAAAACTCGCGACTACAGCCAGACCGACTGAACAAGGTAAGCTCATCTGATATGATCGATAGTCGCTATTAATTTGGAGCGAGACAGTGGCAAAGACAAATCGTGATCGGATTGGTGAAGGACTTGAACTCCTCAACAAGGGGCTTGCGCCTTTTGTGGAACGAGAAATGAAGGTTTTTCATAAGGGGAAATGGGAACAGATTGAGACGCAGTATTTCGGCGATAAAAAGCAAAACCGGAACGATCCGCAAATAACTCTTACCATGATGTGGGACCATTGGAATAATGTTTTCAAAAAGACCTTAGGACATGCGGAGAGAAGCCTTATAAGCGAAGTCAGAGACATCCGGAACAGGTGGGCGCACATGGAGGCATTCAGCACCGATGACGCTTACCGCGCACTCGATACCATTGGGCGTCTTCTGAATGCTGTTTCCGCACCTGAGGCGGCAAAGCTGGAAAAACAGAAAATGGAACTCCTACGCCTCCGTTTTGAGGAACAGCGGCGCTATGATGCTCGCCGGGCGGCAGTTGCGCCGGTTGAAGGTCGTCCCGCAACTAATTTGAAGCCATGGCGGGAAGTTGTGACTCCACATCCGGATGTAGCATCGGGTGGTTATCAGCAGGCGGAATTTGCTGCAGACCTCTGGCAGGTTTACCTGAAAGAAGGTTCGGATGAGTATAAAGACCCGACCGAATTTTTTCGGCGTACCTTTCTTACAGAGGGATTGAAACACTTGCTGACGCGGGCGGTCCAGCGTCTCACAGGCAAAGGCGGCGATCCAGTCGTTGAATTACAGACAAACTTCGGCGGCGGCAAGACGCATTCAATGCTGGCGCTTTATCATCTTTTCTCTGGCGTCTCGGCGGCGGATTTGGCCGGTATTGAAGATCTGCTGAAGGACATTGATAGCAAAATTCCCCGTAAAATCCACCGGGCCGTCATTGTGGGCACAAGGTTGTCCCCAGGCAAAGCTCATAAGAAACCTGACGGAACTACGATCAGGACTATGTGGGGAGAAATCGCTTGGCAACTCGGCGGGAAAGAGGCGTATGGAATTGTTAAAGAGGCAGATGAAACAGCAACAAATCCGGGTGACTCACTTCGGGAACTCTTTAATCAGTATTCGCCGTGCCTGATTCTCATAGATGAGTGGGTGGCCTTTGCGCGCCAACTCCATGACAATGGAGGCTTGCCGGCGGGAACATTTGATACACAGTTTACCTTTGCTCAGGCCCTGACGGAAAGCGCCAAGGCAGCCAAGCAGACTCTCGTGGTCGTAAGTATTCCAGCATCCGAAAGCCCCAGTCCACGTGATGGTCGAGCAGTCGTTTCAGATATTGAAGTTGGTGGAGAGCGCGGGCGCATTGCCCTGACAAGATTGAAGAATGCAATTGGCCGGGTGGAAGCTTCCTGGCGCCCTGCGAGTCCGGATGAGGGATTTGAGATAGTGCGTCGCCGGTTATTCCAGCCGATAACGGAACCATCAAAGTTCATTGATCTTGATCAGGTCGCGCGCGCTTATGTCGACATGTATGCCGGACAGCAACAAGAGTTTCCCTCTGAATGCAGGGAAGCCAGCTACGAGCGACGTATCAAGATGGCATATCCAATTCATCCAGAGCTTTTTGATCGTCTCTATAACGATTGGTCTACATTGGACAAGTTTCAGCGTACTCGTGGAGTCCTCCGTCTCATGGCTGCTGTCATACATTCCCTCTGGGAACGACAGGATAATAATCTTCTGATTATGCCGGCAAATGTGCCCGTGGAGGATCCGCGAGTCCAGTTCGAACTTACTCGCTACCTTGAGGATCAGTGGGTGCCGGTTATAGAAAAAGACGTGGATGGGCAGCTTTCGCTACCGCTTACGCTTGATCGGGAAAATCCGAATCTTGGCCGTTATTCAGCTTGCAGGCGCGTCGCACGAACTATCTACATGGGTTCCGCTCCCGTACAGCGGGCCGCCAATCGGGGTATTGATGACCGGCAAGTGAAGCTTGGATGCGTGCAGGCAGGCGAGAGCGCGGCGATTTTCGGGGATGCTCTCAGGCGACTCACTGACCGAGCAACATATCTTTACGTCGACGGAAGAAGATACTGGTACTCTACTCAACCGACAGTCGCCAAGCTTGCGCAGGACCGTGCTACTCAAGTACGCGATGATGATGTATACGATGAGATCAGCCGCCGTCTTCGCAATGCCGCCAGATCGCGCGGAGAATTTGGAAAAGTCCATGCTTGTGCCTTGAGTGGCGATATACCTGATGAGCGAGAAACCAGACTTGTGATATTGAGCCCGGAACGTCCGCACACAGCGAAAGAGAAGGCCAGTCCTGCTCTTGAGACGAGCAGTGATGTACTCAATTCCCGCGGCACCAGTCCCCGAACGTACCGAAACACTTTGGTTTTTCTCGCAGCTGATAGCAGTCGACTTCGCGATCTGGAACAAGCGGTTCGGCAGTATATAGCCTGGAAATCGATCTGGGAAGATCGAGAAACCCTGAACCTCGATTCATTTCAGACTAGACAAGCTGAAACAAAGTCGAGAGGCGCAGACGAGACAGTGGACGCCCGAATTCCTGAGGCATATCAGTGGCTTCTGGTACCGAGTCAGCCCGACCCCAAGGGCTCACTTGAATGGCTTGAAATTCGACAGCAGGGCCACGAGGCTTTAGCTGTTCGGGCTTCAAAGAAACTGAAGAACGACGAACTGCTGATGGTGCAGTTGGGTGGTGCCCGTCTCCGCCACGAATTGGACCGCGTCCCCCTTTGGAGGGGGGATAATGTGGGAGTAAGACAACTGGCAGAGGACTTTGCCACTTATCTCTACTTGCCACGTCTGGCAGATGATGAGGTACTACTTTTGGCCATTCGCGACGGAGTCTCACTGTTAACATGGCAGTCGGAGACATTCGCTTACGCTGAGAGATGGGACGAGCAAAGAAAGAGATATGTTGGGCTTCAGACCGGACCTGGTGTTCGTGTTCTGCCCGATGGGCAGAGTCTGATTGTAAAGCCTGATGTTGCGGCAGCTCAAATGGAGGCGGAATCGGCAGAAGCGCGAACAACTACCACAGTGAGTGAAAGGCTTGGCGAAAGTGGACCGGGTGGCGAATCTGGAGGAGATTCTACAGGTACCACAACTGTCGAGCCACCTCCACAATATCGGCGGTTTCATGGCTCAGCATCTCTCGATCCTAACAGACTAAGCCGGGACGCCAGCCGAATCGCCGAGGAAGTGGTTCAGCATCTGACTAGTTTGCTCGGCTCCAACGTAGAAGTGAATTTGGAAATACACGCCGATGTTCCCGACGGCGTACCCGATGACACCATCCGGACTGTTACGGAAAACTGCCGCGCCCTGAAGTTCAAGAGTCATGGTTTTGAGCAAGAATGAGAAAAGTATTATAGTATTCTTTACGCAAAGATAGGAAGAATGGCAAATACCAGTCTGACCTTTGGGAAGGTTCAAGAATTTTTGGCGGTAGCTGAATTGTTACGCAGAAGGTTTAAGGTATATCTTACGCTTGTTGATGACTCGGGTATAGATTGTGTGCTTCGCCTGAAATCTGGTTGTTATGTGGATGTGCAGATAAAAGCTCGATCAAGGAACGCGAAATATCCTTACACGTTTGCTGGATTAAAATTTGCACCAAGGTCAGATTTGTTTTTTATTTTTTATACGGAAATTAATAATCAGATAGCCATCATTCCTTCACGCACTCTCGCTAGATTAGCTTCCCGCAACAAAAGCGGCGAAAACGAAGGGACACGGACTTTCACACTTCCCAAACGGACAGAGGGACGGAAATTTCTAACGTATTCCAGATTCATCGGTGATAATGGTTTTAATTTGATACGAGAATACTCAAAGAAACATTAGCTCACCAATACAAATCTCGAGACCTCGGCCGGAGTGAGGACATTTATTAACAAGCCCCCTCTCATCAAGAGAATCCTTGGTCCAGCGTCACCTATTCCACATTTTAGGGTAAGCAACAGAGGGAAAAAAAGGGCCAGGTCTGCGCATTTGAAAAGAAAGGAGACTTTGAGCACTCGCGAAGTTATCTTAAATCTCTGGTATGTTCAGGATGAAGGGGGGACTTGGGGTCAGATTGACAGGGAAGGCAGACTGTAGTCCGGCGTCCTTGGTCCTCAGGTAGTGGAGAGTATCCTTCTCTGCCGCAAGAACTCAATGGCCTGGCGAGAAAGTCGATCTGACGATCTGGGAAACGGGAATTTTCCGTAGTGGGAGGGGTTACAGATTAAAACCGAATTGAAGGATATAAAGCTCCTGTCCATCTGGATATCACATTATATTTCGAGAGAATAGGAGATATATATTCATGCTCTACTTCGCTTACGGTTCCAACATGTGCCTTGAAAGGCTTTGGAAGAGATGTCCCTCCTGCGAGTTCGAGTCAACCGCAAAGCTAATCGGTCACTCTCTTCGCTTCAATAAGAGGAGTACCGATAAATCCGGAAAGTGTACTGCTTTCTTCACAGGTAATCCGGGGGATTTCGTTTTTGGGGCGGTATATGAAATTTTGCCTTCGGAAAAACCTCAATTAGATAAAGCAGAGGGAGTTGGCTCTGGATATATCGAGCATCCAATTACTGTCCGCTCTGGAGACAAGACATTCAAGACCTTCACTTATTTGGCCGATCCGGAGTATGTGGAAGACAACCTTTCGCCGTACGACTGGTATAAGGAATTCGTCCTGCAGGGCGCGAAATCTATTAGTCTCCCCGAAGAGTATATTGCAGCCATTGCATCGGTCAATGCTCGCCAAGATCCCAACAAATCACGCGCAGATAAGAACTGGGCGATTTTGAAGAATAGTGTGATTGGCAGGACAAGGGGGGAAAGAAATGAAGCTTCAGTATTTAGGAGATTCCAAGGATAGCTTCAAGTGGGATTACCATGACTTCCTTGTACAGGAATTACAGCTTCCAATCCTGAACATAGTATTGATGCTGACACCTGATGACAGAAGCAATGATGGGAAGACTTTACCAACCAAATTCCCTGCAAGACAACCTGTAATCGATTTTTGCAAGGAGATTCGGCAAGAATATCTTCGATGTAAACAGGAATTTGATATTTCTATCCTGGAATCTTTGCCTAGTAGGACAACAGCCAACTATAGTCTAGGTATTCACAAAAAAGAAAGCGGATTTTTCAGCAATGGTATAAGGAACCAATACTTCTCCGGTTTTTCAACGGCAGATGACCAGTTGCTTCTTTTAGATCCGGATACTGGCTTTGAACCAAGAAACTCCAGCAAAAAGCATGTCTTATATTCCGATATTAGCTCTATTTGTAATCAGATATCAGAGAAATCAGTTATCTCTGTTTTTCAGCATTCTCGGCGCCAGTGCTTTACCGACCATTTCGCAGATATCAAACAGCGTCTGGATTCCAGGTTCGTGACTGCCATCTATTGGCGGGATTTGATGTTTGTAGCGATGGCAAAATCGCAGGGTTTGATAGGACAGGTCAGAGAAGCGAACGAAAAATATTTAAGGGATGGAGAGAAACGGGGTCAGGTTCACGCAATCAATTAAAAGGGGGAATTGCGGGCGCTTGGGGTCAGACCTAAACGGCGTGTTGCCCAAATGCATTTTTTGCTTGACATCTCCACAAGGTTGTAGTATTATGATACTCAATAATAGTTACTGATACTATAACTCATTTCGTG
>QZKU01000035.1 GCA_003598085.1 Candidatus Abyssobacteria bacterium SURF_5 | reverse complement strand
AGGCAAAGCCTTCAGGAAAGCCGGATGCGGGAAATCTGCACGTCCGGTTTGACGAGGGGGAGGGGTAATGCCCTCCCTACTCTACCGCCTTTGCGGTTCGATAATGCCTTCATCTTTTACCGCGTTTCGTATTTCGGCACGCAGTTTGAGAAAAGAGAACCAGTATTAATTTGAGAAGAATAATTCCAGCTTCAAGTGCCGCCTATTGTGCGGCCGGTTTTTTCGTAGGCTTCCTTTCTCCATTCTTCGAATTGGCTGCTGTTCCAGATGCCGGGATCGCGGTCCTCGCCGATGATTTCGAACTGGTAGACGGCGTCTTCATATTGGCGAGCGGCGACGGCTATTTCGGCCAGCGCGTTTCGTTCCCGGTTTGATTCCGGATGCTCGAGAAGATATTTTTCATAGGCCTGCTTGACTTCCCGATACACTTCCGGATTCCGATAATAGGGTCTCCAGTCATTGTCGTGTTTTTCCGCCCATCGCCGGGAAAATTCGGAATGAATGTTCAGTATGAGCAGTCCGACCCGAGAGCCTTCGGGCGGATTAGCGGCGCACTGGCGGGCGAAGGCGAACATTTCTTCTCCCCGCCGATCGCCATACCATTTCGGTTTGAGATATTCCAGTTTGGCTCTATAAGCTTCATAAAAGGTCGGGTCGGCCTGTATGGCCAACTGGAACCATTCTTCCATTTGTGCGCGCTCATGTCCCAGTCCTTTAGCCACGATGAGGAGATTAGAAGCGATGTTTGGATCGGTGTGATTGCGTTCAAGCGCTTTGAGCAGAACCTCCTCCGCCAGCCGAAGTCTTTCCTTGAATTTTGCTCTGCCTTCGTCCGAGACGGAACCCGACCATCCGCCGCCGCGAGCATCCCACGCGTATGAGATGTAGAAGTCGCCCTGGCCGAGGAGGGGGACGTACGAATCCGGATCATTTTTTTGCCAGAACTGATAAAGGGCCTCGGCCTGTTCGCCGAGCCCCATAGCAAGCATTCCCGTATCCAGCCAATCATAATAAGTGAGGTTTCGAAAATCATTTTTGATAAGTTCAAAATATGTCCGAACCGAGAGAGAGTAATCCTCGTTCTGATGGTGTGCCTGCGCCTGCATGCTTTTCAGAAAATCATGGTCTTTGCACTTTTCGAGAGCGGCAGTGATCTGGTCGAGCGATTCATCCAGCCCTTCGCTTTTTGCAATGCAATGTATTCGATAGAGAGCATAGACAGAGTCGGGATTGCGATCAAGGAATTGGTTCCACGATGCCATGTTTCTTCGGTCGTTCCAGTACTTGTGTTCCAATTCCGCGAGCCTGATGAGGTTTTCCTGGTCTCGAATTTCGGGCAGGTCAACATACTGCTCCTGTTCCGGAGATAATTCTATGCCGGCATATTGATGAACACATCGGGCTATCCACTGTGGGATTCTGAATATTTCTTCCTCTGTTCCGGAAAAGGAGAAATCCTGTTTGCCGTGTTGCCCCTCGAAGTGGAGATCTGCGTGGAAGCTGCCGCCTTCAATTTCCAATGTTGCGACGGCAAAATCTTGAGTGGCGTAGCGCCGGGTAATCTGATCGCGGTCCTTCTCAGATATGGTTTTCCCTTCGTAATGGTAGCCCTTGTCATCGTACAAGTCCAATACTGCGGGGACATGCAGATTCAGCACTTTCTGCGGGACATAGACCGCCTTGAGCATCCCCATCTCTGCGAGAAGAGTCCCGAGCCGGGTTGTTGTGCCCGTCGCATCAACCATCGGGAGGATAACAACCGCATCGGGTAATTTCTCTGGTTCGAGGCCGGAGATGAATGCCTGGAATTCAGCCTTCAAACCTTCGATTTCCTGTTCGCGCTTGAGAGCATCTTCCTTCTTCATCAGAACGATCTGTCTGTTCTCCTGGATGTAGGTGAGGTCATATGGTGCAAGGACCTCCTCGATAGCCTCTCTCCACGGTTTGTCTTTGATCCATGGAGTGACCCACATCCGGCAAAGAGGGTCGGTGTTCGTATAGGATTTTTCGCGGTTATAGGTGACGCCGACCTGTCTGCAGATCGCATAGACCGCATTCTGGACGCTCAATTTTGTTCGTTCGTTTCCCCAATTCCATGGTTTGTATGGCGGCTCGAGAGTTACGAGTCCTTCGGACACCTGTTTCTGCCTCTCCGCGTACTGGCGAGCTTTTCGATATTTTTGATACTTAAGCAGAATGTTTGCTGCTTTATCCGCACTGCAGGAAGTTATCAGAAAAATTAAGGGAAGGATAATGAGCAGACGGGCCGGCGAGTGTTTCAATCGCATGTGGATCTCCACTTTTGCAGGTTGAAAGTACCCCGTGCCGTTGAAAAATTTTACCACAGGAAGAGCAGATAACGCAAATCCAGATATTCGGCGGGATCGTCTCAGATATTCAGGATGCGTTGAAGGTTATCGCCGATTATAAGATCAAGTGTTGCATCGTCATGGGTGATCGCTTTTTTGGCCGACGATACCGGATCCATATCGGCCATATCGAATGGATAGTCGGTGCCGAGGAAGACGTGGTCTTTTTGCATGATGGTGCAGACGAACCGGAGGATTTCCGGATTAAACGCGATGGTATCCACGTAGAAATTCTTCAGGTAATAAGGAAAAGGGTGAAGACATTTCTCGCGGGCCTCTGGGCGGACCGATTGTCCGTGCTCAAGCCGACCGAGGAGAAACGGCAACGTGCCGCCGGCATGCACCAGGCATATTTTCAGGTTGGGGAACCGATCAAGTACTCCTCCGAAAACCAATTCGCACGCGGCCAGAGCCGTATGCATCGGGTATCCCAAAAAATTGACAAGATAATATTTGCCAAGTCGCTCGGTAACGTGGGTGACATCCGGGTGAATGAAGACAGGCACATCCAGCGCTTCGGCCTGCTCGAAAAAAGGAAGCAGCCCCTCATCGTCAAGGCCCGAATCATTTACGTTTGATGCGATGGCTACTCCCTTATGGTTCAGTTCGCGGATTCCCCGCTTCAGTTCCCTGGTTGCTGACGAAGGATCCTGCAGAGGGAGCGAGGTCAATCCGACAAGCCGATCGGGATGCTCGCGAACGACTTGGGCGGTGTTGTCATTGACGATTTGGGCCAGCTCCGCGCCGGCCGAAGGCTCGGCCCAATAATAGAAGCCGGGCGGCGGCGGCCAGATAACACCGACGTCGATGCCTGCCGCATCCATATCGGCAAGATGCTCATCGAAATCGGACATTTTCCGAAACCATTCCGGCGCCTTTTCGAGGTTGACCATGGCGGACGCCTGGCTGGTTCCGCCCATTGCATTTGCCCTAACCGGGTCAAGCGAGTTTGCCCGCTGGTGCGCATCCAGACACATCAAGTGCCGATGGCCGTCGATAACCTTTGCGCTCATTGTTCTTCCTTCCGCAGCATGCGGTCGAAATCGATTTCCGGCAGATCGAGCTCAGGCCTCGGCCGGACGGGAACAATGGTGGACGCCTCTTGAGAGAATTGTTCGCGGCGGCGCCTGGCTTCTCTTTTTCCGATCTCGTGACAGGCCCTGATCGTCAAGGCTTTTAGTGCTTGTTTGCGCTGGGCCTGCATCTGCTCGGTCAGTTCCACGATCGAGAGACAATCATAGAAGCAGAACTTGACACATTCGGGGGAGCCGCCGCAGAGGTCGCATTTGATCGCTTTTGTTTTCGGGAAGAAGCTGATTGCGCCGAAGGGGCACGCCATCACGCAGCTTTGGCACCCATAGCATTTTTCCGGGTCCACTTGAACGACATGGTCGCCCTGTACAGTAGTCGCTGTGGAAATCGCCTGCGACGGGCACACTGCCGCGCACAGAGGTTCATCGCACTGCAGGCAGACCGAGGGCCGCGACCATCCCTCGAGCCGATTGTCAATCACCTTAATTCGCGAGCGGTCCGGGTTGAACTCACTTTCTTTGGAGCTGGAGCAGGCAAGCTCGCACATGCGGCATCCTGTGCAATTTGCGGCGTTAATCGTGATAACTCTTGCCATCGAAGCGTCTCCTCTATCCGCCGGTGACCCGGACAGTGATCACTATCTCGTCTAAATCCTGCAATCGCGTTTGGTATCTGTCCGGCAGCGAGAGCACGTTGCGGCCGTTGACCAATAAAGAAAGCCCCGGGCGAAGACCATTTGAATCGAATAGTTTTGCTGCGGCGTGGGCGCCGTACCTATTAAACAGAGAATCCAGCAAATCCTGAACCGTGCGACTATTCACCTGAAGACTTTCCGGTTCCGCCGGGAAAGATTCTTCTGAGACACCAACAACCGAGAACTTGATCTTCACCTTAAATCTTTACCTGATTCGCGAGATTCGTTTCTCCTTCGAATCCATATTTGGCGATGGTTTCAGCGGTTGGAACGCCTTCGCTGTCCCACCCGCGGATTTTGTAGTATTCGGCGCGCATTTTGAGGAAGTTGTCCAGCCCCATGACTCTTCCTTTGGGAGGCCCCTCAGGCAGGCTTTCCTCGAGGATTCGTTTGGGGAGAGAGTCTTCCTCCGAGCCGAGTCCCTGCCTGACGTTGATCCGCCGGATCAGCGTCTCGATGATGTCGGCCCGTGCGACAAGATCATCTTCGGAATAATTCATGCCGGTAACGAGATTCAGGTACTGGCAATAGCCCGGAATGCCGGCGGGAATAATTTTCGGAGGGGCATCGCACACGAGCAGGCTGTGCATGATGCATGTCTCGTGCATCATGTCTCTTACCATTGCGGCCTTTTCTTCAGCCGAGAACGGGTCCATCCCGCCCAATACCTCCCGGAGCGGGGGCCACGCCCGCCGGTGACAGCCGCCGCGCGGGGTGACGGAATAGGTGATGGCCGCACCCCAGCCGGCGCGGGGATCGTAAGCGGGCAGTTCCATTCCTTTGCAGTGCATGGCGAACGCTTCGGTGCCGCGGCCAAGCTCCTTCGCCATGTCCCTGACGCCGCGGGCGCAGAAGTCGCCGAAGCCCTTGCGGTGCGCGATTAATTCGAGCAGCTTCAGGGCCGCCTCATAGTTGCCGAATTTGAGCTCCAGCCCGTCCGTATCTTCTTTAGTCAGGATGCCGCGTTCGAAGCATTCCATCGCGAACCCGATGACGCCGCCGGCTGAAATGGTATCCAAGCCGAGATCGTCGCACAGATAATTTCCTTTGATGACAGCCGGAAGATAATCTATTTCGAGGTTAGAGCCGAGCAGCGCGAGCGTTTCGTATTCAGGCCCTTCGAGCCTGGTTCCTTTGAAGATTCCGTCCTTCACCTCGGTCAGTTTACCGCACGATGCGAAGCAGGCGTAGCAGGAGCGATCGGCTATCTTCGCGTTGCGGACGGCGTCTTTATCGATTTTGCCGATACTCTGTTCGAAGCGGCCTTTCTGGAAATTACGCGTGGGCAGCATTCCGGCCGCATTCGTGATAGTCATGGTGAGCGGGCTCCCGTATTTGCGCCGGCTCAGCCCAACGGGGTTGTTGATGAAGCTGTCGAAATGTTGCAGCACGAGTTCGCGCACGCCCTGAACGTTGGCGCAGGTGATGCCGCCGCTTCCTTTGACTGCCACCAGCTTCAGATTCTTTGAGCCCATGACGGCTCCGGCGCCGCCGCGGCCCGCCTTGCGGAAGTATTCGCTTCCGACGCACGCGAAATGGACGAGATTCTCCCCTGCCGGCCCGATCGAGATGCAGCCGCAGTCGGGGTGGAAGTTTTCTTTCACGAATGATTCGGCGGCGAAAGAGCCTTTCCCCCACAGGTGAGCGGCGTCGCAAAAATCCACTTTTTCATCCTGGATGAGCAGATACGTCGGTTTTCTGGCTTTCCCGGTAATAATGATGCCGTCGTATCCGGCGAACTTCATCTCGGGCGCCATGCGTCCACTCGAATAGGCGTCGAGCCACGCGCCGGTCGCAGGAGATCTGGTGACAATCACGTGTTTGCCCGCACCGGGTACCATTGTTCCGCTCACGGGTCCGGAGAGAACCATGAAGACGTTTTTCGGCCCGAGCGGTTCGGCATCGGGGGGCAGCAGATCCCAATACAGCTTTGCTCCGAGCCCGCGCCCGCCAATGTATTTCTTCAGGATTTCCTCGGGCACATGGAAAGGTTTGGAGGATTCTTTCGACAGGTCGATATAGAGAAGTTTTCCGACGTACCCGTGGAGCATTTTTGATCCTCCTTTTTGTGAGGACTTTTGGTGGCCCGCGACAGAACTATATCATATTTGTGGCGCGGACAGGAAGGGGGGAGCGCTGGGTGATGCAGGCTAAATCATGACAGAAGGGAAGCGGTATTCCGGACAAATTATCTCATCGACAGGAGGCGCCTAAAGGAAAATGTTTCGCAGAATCAGGTTCTTTTTGCCTTAAGTATTCGGGCGGCCTCCTTGAGAGCTTCGGGATCGGCGGAATTCAGCAATTCCTGAACCTGTTTTTTCAGGGCGTCGGTCGATTCCGCGGCTTTTGAAGGCGCCGTCTCCACGATTCCGAGTTCGCGTTTGACCATACCGACAAAATCTTCCGCGCGAACCGGCTTCTCGAGATACACCTGCGGGCCGGAAAGGATTTTTCCGTCGAGGATTTCCTTCAGGTCTTTGGAGCCCAATTCATCGCGCGCGTGCGCGGTGACTACGACGATGGGGATCCGCGCCCATTCCTTATGTTTTCTCAGCTCATAGAGAAATCGCACGCCTGATTTTTTCGGCATCACGAGATCGCAGGAGATGAAGTCGGGAGGGCATTCTTTTACTCTTTGGAGCGCCTCATCTCCATTGGAAGCAGTAACGACATTAAAGCCGGCATCCTCGAGCGCCGTTTGCAGGAACAGAAGAATATCGGGTTCGTCATCCACCACCAGGACTGTTTTTTCGGATGGAGTCGTCATTGCTGATCCTTTCGCCGCCAGTGGGCATTCTCGACTACTTTTCTTTGTGAGGCGTCAGTTTTGCGGGGCAGCCCCTTCTGCCGCAGGCTGCGGCAGGCGATCGCGGGGGAAAATGAGCCGGAACAGCGAACCTTCGCCCGGCGTAGATTCTACACTTATTCTGCCACCATGTTCCTGCACGATTTTTCTCGTCAGGAGAAGTCCGATCCCGGTGCCGCCGCTTCCCTTTGTTGTGAAGAAGTTGGTGAATACTTTCTGTTTGATCTCATAATCCATTCCCGCGCCTTCGTCGGCCACCTCGAAGACGATGCTGCCGTTCTCATCTCTGCAGCGGATAACGACACTGCACACCATTTTCTCGCTCATCTGGCAGGCGTCGAGCGCATTCGACACCAGGTTGGCGAGGCACGTGTGGATCTCCTCGGAATCGAAAGGAGCGGGTGCAATGGCTTCATCGGTATCGGCCACGAGTTTTATACCATCCTGCTTGGCCGCATCCTCATAGAGCGAGATGATGTCGCGCACGATATCGTTCGGATTGATGATGGTGACGTGCGGAGTGCGCCCCTTCGAGAAATTGAGCAGGTTCTTGACCAGGCTGGATATTCGGCTGATATTGCGTTTGAGCATGCCCCAGCCGACGTCGACCTTGTCCTGCTGTCCTTTCTGGAGGCCTGAATTCACGACGTACATGCCGCCCTCGAGCCCGGTCAGGATATTCTTGATTCCATGCGCCAGTCCCGCGACCGTCTGTCCGACGGCGGCGAGGCGTTCGGCGTCGATTTTCTCCTTCTCGAGCTGTTTGATTTTGCGCAGGTCCTGCAGGAAGAGAGCGGTTCCGATCATGTCTGTTCCCTTCCTGAGCGTAATGCAGGAAAGCCGCACGGGTATCTCCTCTCCGTCGCTTGCCTTCGCCGTCGTCTCGGGAAGAATGCATTCATTTTGGCCTTCGGCCATCGCGTCTTCCGGCTTCAATTTTAAAATCTCCGGCGGCAGCGGCCGGCCGATCAGATCGCTGTCGCCATATTTTAGCATACTCTTGGCGGCAGGATTAAAAATAATCACTTGTCCCTGCGCATCCGTGGCTATGACGCCATCGACGGAATTTTCGATCAACGTCTTCTGAAATGCATGCGAGCGCTCCAATTCATCTTCCAGCTTATGGACCTCAGTGACGTCGAGCGCCATCTCGATGATATGAGGGATATTAGGGCCGCCGCGGGCTAATGCGGTCGTGGTGACGTAATAATAGGTCGGATTGCCTTCCTTATTGATGCCGATATGCGAGCCGCTATGCGGGCGGCCGTCCTGGAAGGTGAGTTCCGCCGGGCAATCCTCGCACTTTTCTGAGCGGCGTTTGAAGACCTCGTAACAGCGCTGGCCGGTCGTTTCTCCGAAGGTTTCGCGGAATCGTTCATTAGCGCGGACGACGCGGAAATCGCGGTTGAGCACTGCGACAAAACAAGGGACGCGCTCGAACAGATTCTGGTATTCCCGCTGCAAACGCTTGGTCTCGGTGACGTCGGTTGACATCTCGATCAGGTAGGGGATGTCTCCATTCTTGCCGAAGATAGGGGCGATATGAACGATATAATGGGCGGGACGGCCATATCGATCGACACCTACTTCGTCATTGATCCGGATCTTGCCATCCTGGAAGGTGTGCGCCGCCATGCAAGAGGAGCACCGTTCGAGGCGGCCTTTGTACACCTGGTAGCAAGGAAACCCTTTCCCTTCGCCGAACAGTTCCGCGAAATTGCGGTTATGGTCGACGATGGTGTACTTTCGGTCGATGATGGCGATATTGCACGGCACCTGGTCGAACAGTTGCGTGCGCAGCCATTTTTGCCATTCGGGCTCGCTCATGCTGCTTCCCCTGCGCCTGTGAGCCGCCGGACTGTATGGATAAAGAGCGGCAAATCGATTGGTTTCTCAATAAAAAAATCGGGCTCCACCGCCGCGGCGTCTCCATTTCTTCCAGAGAGGATACGCGGCATCTCCTGCTTGATGTTCAAGCCGCTGATGATTACAACCCGCATATCCTTGAGAGATGAGTCATCCCTGATCTTCCGGTAGAGCGAGAATCCGGTTTCCTCGGGCATAAGAATATCCAGGCATACAAGATCAGGCCGCTGCGAGCGAATGAGCGCAAATCCTTCAGTTGCGTTGGGTGCGGAACAAACTTCGAATCCATTATCCTGCAGAGCCGACGTCAGATAAATGACAACATCGGGCTCGTCATCGATAATGGCAATTTTTTTTCCAGCCATGGTCTCTCGATTTCCTTCTTAAAGAAGCCATTATCGCTGCGTCAGGAGCGACATGCTCTGGGGTTGCGGATACGGCTCGACTACCATGAGCATCGACTCATCCAGACCCTGATGGCATGCGGCGCAGCGGGCGAGATCGGGAGCCAGCTCGACCTTTTCTTCCTGCTTCTGCTTGTGGCATTCGATGCACAGCTTATGCATTACATTCATGTACCCGGGCGCAATCCCGGTCTGATCGGCTTCTTCCACTTTGACGAAGCTGTTGGGAACCCGCATGTTTTTGTGACATTCGCCGCAGGCGGTAGCCGTTTCGCGGGTCTTCGGTTCAGCCGGGTCCTTATGGCATTTAACGCATCCGCCTTGCTCCTTCAGCTTCTCGCGATGATATTCGTGCTGAAACGTGTCGGTCGTGAGAAACATATCCGTATGGCATTCATAACAGGAAGTAGCTTTATCCAACGGTTTGTTCATGTGGTGGCACATCCCGCAGGATTCTGGTCCGCCATTGTTTTTCTCGTGCGTGCCGTGGTCGAACAGGACGAATTTGTTATTGCGGTCGCCATCGATCAACAGCATTTCTGCGACCTCTCCGGCCTCCGGGTTGTCGTGCTCATCGGGATTATAAAGGGCATACAGGTAAAGCGGCGAGGCGTCGGATTTTGAGCGGAAGGCATCGACCCGCCGCGCCTTTTCGACCTCGATCCTCTCCGGGGTTACGCCGGTAACGATATTGGGCATCAGGGCGATTCCGAGCGCGAGAGCGACAACGAACAGCAACGAGTACAGGCGCGCATCGGCCAGGCTCGACCAATGGAGCCGGATACCTCCAACCGGGTCAGGTGAAACGATCTCATACTTATCGCGTTTTTCGGCTCGCGGCTCATCGTACACATAGAAGTTCTCTACTAGAAAGAAGAATGCCAAGCCGGCGGCTGAGACGATCCCGATGCTAATGGCGAACTCGGTCCATGACGGGAAATAATCGGTCTGCGTTGCAGAAATCGTTGCAAGCCCGCTGACGGCAATCCGGTTCAGGACAAAGCCGAATACGGCAAGCCCTGCTCCCGCAGCCAGACCGCCGGTCGATTGCCTTGCTTTAGCGGAGGAAAACAGCGCGGCCGGCAGAATCGCGCTGATGAGCAATTCGAACAGGAACAGGTTGCTCTCCCAAGTGCCGGCAAACAGATAGTGCAGTTTTCCCGTGGCCGCAAGATCGGCTACCTTGATTGCGGCGTATGCCCACAGAACGATTGCCGCCGCCTTTGCAAGACCTGAAAGAAGGTCTTTCTCCAGGTGTTTCTTATAGATCCAACTGCTCACCAGGGATTCAGTGATGACCATGGTCAGCCCGAGCCCGATGGCGGAAACGAAGAAGTGAAGCGGGATGATGGGGCTATACCACAACGGATGCAGGCGATGCGGCATGATCAGAAACAGGGTGCCCAGGGACGACTGATGCAGCGTCGAGAGCATGATGCCGAGGATCACCAGCGGCAGAGTAAAGAATTTCAGTATCTTGTATGCTGTTTGTGACAGCGGGTGTTTGAACTTTTCAAGAATGACCGGCAGGAATTCGAGCTGCAGCACGGTGAAATAGAGCATGACGCACCATGCGACCTCGAACAGGGCCGAGTGCTCCTGCCAGAAAAACATTGGACGCCAGATGTTCCACGGAATACCGATGTCGAACATCAGCCCGCCGACGACGGCTGCATATCCCAAACAAGCGGTAAGAACGGCAGGCCTCAGGATAGGCTCATATTTTTTTAGATGGAAGATGTAGACTGTTGCCGCGATCACGAACCCGCCTGCGGCGAGGGCAACGCCCCCGAGCACATCGAATCCTATCCACAGTCCCCACGGGGTTGTATCTGTTAGAGCGGTCACCGTGCCCAGCCCTTTGAGGAAACGGAAGATGGTGACGGCTGCGGCCAGTCCGACAAGAAACCAGAGAATTCCTTTGACGAACCTAACTCGTATCATTTTTTCGCCTCTACTTTATCTGTACCTGTTTCGGGGTCATGCTGAGCATCGGTTGATGCGGATTTTTTTTCGAGCGCTTCTTCCTGCAGGCGCATCCGGCGATCGATTATCCAGTAAAGCCCGAACATCGTCACGCCGACGCCGACGAAGATGCCGGGCACTTTATTGAGTACCACCCAGGTCTTCATGGGGAGCGGTTCATCGCCCAAGTCTTCTTTCCATCCGAGGAAGCCGAGATCGATGTCCGACAGATACAGGACCGAAGTTCCGCCGACCTCATGTTCGCCGAATACCTTCGGGATATACAGATCCGGGTTTTCCTCGATTCTTCCATGCGCCAGTCGAATCAGTTCCTCGCGCTCTCCATAAATGGTTGCCTCTTTCGGGCAGGCCTTGGTGCACGCAGGCTGCTCGAGCTCACCGCTCGATATCTTGTCGTAGCACATGATGCACTTGCGCACGTAAGGGACGGCATCGGCCCAGGTGTAGCGGGGAATGCCATAGGGGCAGGCCATCATGCAATAGCGGCAGCCCATGCAGATTTTCGAGTTATAGACGACGGGACCTTCCGGCGTTTTGTGCATAGCGCCGACGGGGCAAACCGAGGCGCAGGCTGGTTCCAGACAATGGCGGCACTGTTTTCGCACGTAGTGCCTGTCGGGCCGGGGTAGAATCGTCGTCCACCGGGTAGCCGAGAGATCGTCGATTTTGCGCTGCCAGCGCCAGGGCTGGTCTTCGCCGGTCTTGTTCGTTTCCTTGCAGGCTTTGACGCACTCTTCGCACCCGATACATTTGGTGACATCGGTCAAAATGCTCATCTGTCTCATATCGGCATATTCTCTTTCTTCAGTGCGACGGCAACATCATCGCCGGATTCCGCCGGGAAATGCCAGCCCACCTCCGAGACGAGCTGCGTTGCCGGAAGCAGGATGATATGTCCCAGTTTCGTGAACGGGATCAAGATGAAGATCAGGTTCGCGCTCAAGACGTGTATGAGCATAACGGCGTTGTAATCGACGGGATTCCACGCCGGATGCATAGCCAGAAACCCGGTTATGAACGGGACCATCAGCAGGGGCGGGAGCAGGATATCCTGTATTCTGCTGATGCCTCTGGCATAGATGTGACCGAGTCGGCCGATGAGGAGTGCGACAGTCGCCGCAATCGTGATGAGTGTCAACATGTCTGCCAGAACGTGGGGGATGGCGGGCCATCTTATTGAAAGTCCGCGTTCCCAGAGCTGGATGTGCGGGAGCAGGAAAATGGGGGTCAGGATGAGCCCCACGTGGAAGATGACGGAGATCACGCTGTAGACCGGCCGGTTAACATTCATCTTTTTAACGGGGAACAGCCAGTCGAGCGTTGTCCGGAAAACAACCTTATAGGGTATCTTTGTGTCGCCAGCCCGAAGCAACGCCTGCACGGTGCCGGCAACGGCTAACAGCAGGTGACGGAAGAGCCCCAGGACCATCACCGCGAACGCGAATTTGAATAGTGGGCCGCGCGCCCATTCAAGCCACTGTTCCATGGTTATTCCTCTTCCTCTTTCTTCTCCGGTGCGGTTATGCCGTAGTATTCCAGGTCGAGCGCTTTCAACAGCAAGTCATGCAGGCCGACGATCTCGACATCGTGCAATCCGTTATCCTCGCAGACCTCACGGAGCTGTTTTTTGCAGTTCGCGCAGGGAGCCACAACGTATTTTGCGCCGGTCGCCTTTATCTGTTCGGCCTTGACATGGCCGCCCGTGCCCGTTCGGAACTTGCGGATTTCATCGATCGAAACCGTTCCGCCGCCGCCGCCGCAACAGATATTCATCTGGCCGCCCGGAACCATGTCGACATAATCTTTACAGATCGCCTCGAGCAGTTCCCGCGGCTGATTGATGATCCATTTCGAGCGCGCGATATTACACGGGTCGTGATACGTGACGCGATCGAGGATTGCGCCCGATTTCACCTTCAGCCGCCCGTCAAGGAGCGCCTTGTGGGAGTATTCCATGATATTGATGACCGGCGGAGCTTTCTTGCCTCCGCAGAAGGTGGGAATGAATGCCTTTGCCGAGCGCGAGGCGTGGCCGCACTCGCCGATAAGGACCTTCTTTGCCTTCAACCTCTTCACTTCGGCGGCTTCCTTTCGGACGATGTTGCAGAGATGGGTATCGCTGTAAAAAAGGCCGTAATTAATGCCATCGTAGTAGCCGGTGCCGATGGTCCACGAGCCGTTGGTGAGATGCATGACGGCTGCGTTGCCCATCAAGGTATCGGGTTCGAGGAGGTAATCGCTGACCGCCGGGAAAAAGACCATTTCCGCGCCTTCGACATCCATCGGGAATTTCGCCGGAATGTTGTAATTCTCCAGGAGTTCTTCTTCCAGGAATTCGCATGTATCTTTGAGGGCGACGACAGGGATGGCCGATGTGTTCCCGGTCTTTCCCTGCAACTGTTCACGTACCGCCACGACGAGCGCTTTCGGCACGATCCCGATTTCGGCGAGTATCCAGCGGGCGAGGTGGGTCATCAAGCCGTGGTCGACCCCCATCGGGCAGCCGAACTTGCAGCGCCGGCACGCGGTGCATCGATAAAAGTTTTCAGCCATCTCATCGATGTAGCGGTCGGTGAGGGTGAATCCATTGAAGAGTCTCGAACTCACCATTCCGCCGAGCGTGAAGTACCGGCGGTAGACCCTGAGAAGAAGTTCAGTCCGGTGACATGGGACATCTCTCAGCTCTCCGCTTTCCATGAAAACCTGGCAGTTACAGGCGCAACGGGCGCATTTGGTTGTTATCTTCGAATAGGTGTCGAGAACAAACCCATAGTTGCTGTGCTGGAGAATGGCTGAAAACGCCTCCAGGAACCGACGCGGCCGCTCCGTCTCGTTATACGGCTCCACATAATAGGGATATTTGGTGGTCATAACCTGATCCTGCTCATTTAACCGGGGTGATTTAACAGGGGTTGTTTCTCTCATAGAGGGCAAGAATTGGGCCGGGCCGTGAGAAAAAGAAGCACGGAATGTCGTCAGATTGAACTTTGATCATCAGAAATTAATGTTGCAAGCCGAGTTGCAACTTTTGCAACGTTGCAGAAAAAGGCAACCACAACCGGATGAGCAGCCTTTTCCCGACTCAATGCGGCGTGCGGACGAGTTCCATCGCTGAGACATGTCACGTCACAAATGTTGTAAATTTGGAACGTCTGTGTTATACTTTTAACGAGATCACCCTAGCGATTCTTCGTATCACCCCTGTTACGGTTCATTGGAGGAAGAGGAGCAAGATGTCACAAAAGGAACTCGATACTCGTTTTTTTCCGTTGATCTTCGACACAATTTCCCACGGGATATTTACCATTGATGCCGAGGGACGCATTACGTCGTTTAATCGAATGGCGGAAATGCTCACCGGTTATACAAAGGAAGAGGTTCTGGGTGAGCAGTGCCACCGGGTATTTCGAGCCGATTTCTGTGAAGTTGAATGCCCGCTGAAGCGCAGTATCAAGACCAGAGAGCGCTCAGAGGCGGTCGAGGTGGTTGTAACGACAAAAGACGGCCGGAAGCTCCCCATTGCGATCTCGACGTCGGCGCTCATTGACGAGAACGGCAGTGTGCTTGGCGGAGTGGAGATGTTCCGGGACCTTTCTGCGGTTGCCGAGCTTCGCAAGCGGCTGTTGGGATCATATGTATTCGAAGATATCGTGAGCAAGAGCCCCTCGATGCAGAAGATTTTCGAGGTGATCCCGCTCGTTGCGAACAGCCAGAGCAATGTGTTGATAGAAGGCGAATCCGGAACCGGCAAGGAACTGGTGGCCCGCGCCATCCACAATTTGAGTTCCCGGCGCAACAAGCCGTTTCTCGCGATTAACTGCGCGGCGTTGCCCGACCAGTTGCTTGAATCGGAACTGTTCGGTTACAAGAAGGGCGCGTTCACCGATGCAAAAAAAGACAAACCGGGGCGATTCGCCATTGCCGCGGACGGCACCATTCTGCTCGATGAGATTGGGGATCTCTCGCCGGCAATGCAGGTGAAGCTGTTGCGCGTTCTCGAGACGAAAGAGTTTACTCCGCTCGGCGATAATACTTCCGTTAAGACCGACTTCAGAGTGATCGCGTGCACGAATAAGAACCTGGCGCGCGAGGTCCAGAAGAAGCGTTTTCGCTCCGACCTGTATTTCCGCTTGAACGTGGTGCGCCTGTCGCTGCCGACGCTGGCCGAGCGGCGAGAGGATATTCCGTTGCTGATCAATCATTTTATTGAGCGATTCAATGCATTGCAGGGGCGCCGCATCTCTCGATGTTCCGAGCGGGTAATGGCAGCGCTAATGGGATATTCGTTTCCGGGCAACGTGCGCGAGTTGGAGAACGCGATCGAGCATGCATTTGTAGTCTGCATCGGAGACATCATTCAACTGGAAGATCTGCCCAGCCATATCGTTGCATCGGTAACGGAAACGGCCGCGTCGCAGAAGGCGAAGTTTCTTCCGTTGGACAGTGCGGAGGCGGAAACGATTCGCACGGTATTGGCCAAACATTTCGGCAATCGCAACCGCACGGCCGCGGAGTTGGGAATATCCCGGAACACGCTGTGGCGCAAGATGAAGCGCTACGGCATCAGCTAGGTTTGTCTGGCACATGATAGACTTTGGAGTAAGCGGAAAGAAGCAGTCCGATCTCCGCGACAGAATGGAACGGCTGGGAATTGAAGAGAAGGACCTTGTCGAGAAATTCATTCGTTCGAGCGGGGCCGGCGGACAGAATGTCAACAAGGTGGCCACTCGCGTGTATCTCAAGCATGTTCCGACGGGAATAGAAGTCAAGGTGCAGCGCGAGCGTTCGCAGGCGCTGAACCGGTTTCTTGCGCGCCGCCTGCTCGCCGACAAGATCGAGAAACGAATGCTCGGCAGGATCAGCGCGGAGCAACAGCTCCGTGAGAAAATCCGCCGCCAGAAGCGGAAGCGCTCAAAACGGGCGCAGGAAAAGATTCTGGCCGGGAAGAAGCGGCAGGCGGAGAAGAAGAAGTTGCGAACCGAGCCGGAGCTGAACGAGTAGCCATTTCGCTTTTACTCTCACCTATTCAAGAAAATGTCGAGAAAACAGTCCAAAGCGTTCTTAAAGAAGCTTGATCATTCCTTCTTCGATCGACCTGCCATCGAGCTTGCGCCGGATCTAATCGGCAAGATACTTGTCCGTCGCATCGGACGGAAGGAATATCGCGCCCGGATTGTGGAGGCGGAGGCATATGTTGGAGCGCATGATCTTGCCTGTCATGCATCCAAAGGCAGGACCAGACGGACGGAAATCATGTTTGGGCCGGGCGGCCACGCGTATGTGTATCTCATTTACGGAATGTATGAGATGTTCAATATCGTGGCGAGCGAGGCGGGAGACGCGCAGGCTGTGCTGATTCGGGCTGCAGAACCTCTCGATGGTTGGGACGCCGATCTCTCGGGACCGGGCAAACTGACGCGGGCTCTCCGGATCACGCGCTCCGATAATGGCCTTGATCTGACGGGAGATTCACTCTTTCTTCTTGACGACTGCCGATACCGCCCGTCGATTTCCCGGAGCGTGCGCGTTGGGGTCGAGTATGCAAAGGAATGGAAGGATGCGCCCCTGAGGTTTTTCGATACGAGGAGTTTGGCTGTTTCCAAGGTGCGAGTAAAGGGTGATCCGCCGGCGCGGATCTAGTGCCATTATTATGGGGCAATATTTGGAGATTCAGCTTTGCGCGTTCGGGCAGCGCGAGTTTTTCGAGCACCTGTTTTCGCCCATTTCGATTTTGCTTCACAAAATAAACCCCATTCATTCCTGTCTTGACTTTTCGGTTTCCGTCCAAATATAATCGTGCAGATTGATTCCCCATGCACGAGCTTACGGTTGTTGCTCAAGCCTCGAAATATGTTTGCCCGCTAATCGCCGGCGCGTCAAAGAAAGGAGTCACCGATGCTTCGTTATACGGAAACTCTCGCTCTTACGGATGAACAGGTTGCGCTCAAGGAGAGCATCCACAAGTTTTGCAAGGAAGTGTTGAGGCCGGCAAGCGTGGAGTTGGACAAGCTGGCCGATCCGGAAGATGTGATAAAGAAGGGGTCGCTTTTTTGGAAGGTGATGAAGCAGGCTTACGAGTTGGGTTATCATACGGCTTCGATCGATCCCATGTATGGCGGCATGGGTTTTGGGCCGGTGGAGACGCATATATTTCTTGAGGAAATGGGGTGGGCGAGCGCCGACTTTGCCATTGCGATCGGCGTGTCCTCGTTTCCGTTCTCGACGGCGGCCAACAGCATGGATGACGACCTGATCAAGAACGTTGTGCGCCCGTTTGTCGAGGATAAAGATGCGAAATTTATTGGATGCTGGGCGATCACTGAGCCGGAGCACGGATCGGATTCCCTGGTGGTTGGGACTGAGGAGTTCAGCAAGGGGAATATTACCTTTACGACAACCGCGAAGCTTGACGGCGACCAGTGGGTGATCAACGGGCAAAAGTCATCGTGGGTGTCCAATGGGATCGTTGCGACGCATGCGCTTACCTTTCTCACCATTGACGCCTCGCGCGGGATGAACGGCGGCGGAGTCGCGATTGTTCCGCTGAATTCGCCAGGCGTGCAGAAGGGACGCTCGCTCAACAAGATCGGCCAGCGGGCGCTCAATCAGGGCGAGTTCGTGCTGGAGGACGTTCGGATACCGGCCAATTACATGCTCGCGCAGCCGGATATGTATCCGATGGCGATGCATATGACACTTGCCGGCGCGAACGCGGCGATGGGCGCCATCTTCACCGGCTGTGCGCGCGCTGCATTCGAGGAAGCGCTCGATTACTGCAAGGTGCGCGTGCAGGGAGGCAAGCCGCTGGTCGAGCATCAGTGGATTCAGCAGAAGCTGTTCGACATGTTCAGGAAAGTGGAAGCGGCCCGGGCGTTGTCGCGCACGGCGCTGATTTATAACAGCCAGACGCTTCCACCGGCGGTCGAGCTTTCGATTGCAGCCAAAATCACTGCGACTCAGGCCGCGTTTGAAGTGGCCAATGATGCCGTTCAGCTCTTCGGCGGTTACGGCTTGAGCAAGGAATACACGATCGAGAAGATATTCCGCGACGCGCGCGCCTCGCTTATCGAGGACGGCTGCAACGAGGTGCTTGCGCTTGCCGGCGCAAAAGCGGTGCTGGGAAAATATTAGATCTCATCCGAAGTCGAAATAGCCCAAGAGGCAGCAGATATTTCTGCTGCCTCTTTTCTTCTGAGGGAGATATTGTCGCTGGGCTTTCAGCCTGTGGTTGGCAGCAGGTTGGGAGTAATGCCATTCACTTAAGCAACAAACATGCGGTCGGCACACGCGCCGGACTTTCTTGCAGGCAAGATGCCTGCGCTACGACGGAATTGCATGTTACGCAGTCTTCCAGCTTGCTAAGGGGTGGGTGGCGTCGAATTTCCAGCGAAAGGTACTAAGTTTTGGGGGACTAGTGAAATCTTCATAAAATCACAGGCGGGACGCCTGTGCCACCGGGGCTCCAAGCTATGTGCCGGCGGGCTGTTCCGCGAGCGAAGCCTGCCTGCATTTGACAAGGTGCATTTCGGCAAATATACTTGCCCTACCGAACTTCGAGATGCACCCCAAAAATCCCTTCAAGAGGTGAATTATGATCTTGTTGAATCCGAAAAGGCATGAGCGCGAATATGTCGACAAGAAGTCCAAGGAAATCATGTTGAGGACGATTGAATTTTTCGAGAAAAAAGGGAAGGCCAGCGTGAAGGAGGACGATCACAAGAAGGTCTGGTACTCGGATTTTCTTGATTTCGTGAAGAAAGAGAAGATTTTTTCCCAGTTGCTGACGCCTTCGAGTTATGGCGGCAGCGCCGACTGCCGCTGGGACACCTGGCGCAACTGCGAGTTCAACGAGATTTTGGGGTTTTACGGTCTGGCGTATTGGTACACCTGGCAGGTATCGATTCTGGGGCTCGGCCCGATCTGGATGAGCGACAACGAGGAGCAGAAGCTGAAGGCGGCCCACCTGCTGGAGAAGGGGGAGATTTTTGCATTCGGGCTGTCTGAAAAAGAGCATGGTGCGGATGTTTATTCGACGGGTATGACGCTCACGCCGCTCGCCGACGGCACCTATAAGGCGAATGGCGAAAAGTATTATATTGGAAACGCGAACGAAGCGCGAATGATTTCGACATTTGGCAAGATGGCCGACACCGGCGATTATGTGTTTTTCGTGGTCGATTCGAAACATGAGAAATTCGAGTTGAAGAAGAATGTGGTGGATTCCCAGAACTACGTCGCCAATTTCGCGCTGCACGATTATCCGATCACCAAAGCCGATATCTTGTCGACCGGGAGAGACGCGTGGGATGCTGCGCTCAACACCGTGAACATCGGCAAATATAACCTTGGCTGGGCGTCGATCGGCATCTGCG
Source organism: Candidatus Abyssobacteria bacterium SURF_5 (assembly GCA_003598085.1). Lineage (NCBI taxonomy): Bacteria > Pseudomonadati > Candidatus Hydrogenedentota > Candidatus Abyssobacteria > Candidatus Abyssobacteria bacterium SURF_5. Next base: position 1,121 of record QZKU01000035.1, on the reverse strand, counting down.
AGCACGCGTTGCATGAGGCGATCAATCACGCCGCCAACCGCCGGCTCTACGGCATGTATGTCACCGATTTTCCGCACGTCAAGCAAATGTTCACAGAGGCGTACGCCCGCCTGGTCGCCATGAAGCTGGTCGCGCTTCGCGCCTCGGATTACATGAGATCGGCTTCGCTCGAGGATCGACGGTACCTGCTGTACAATCCTGTGGTGAAAATGAAGGTGACCACTCAGGGCGAGGACGTTATCACGCTGCTTTGGGACGTGATCGCAGCCAAAGGCTGCGAGAAAGACACGTATTTCGAGATGGCGGTCCGTGACATCCGCATGCTGCCCCGCCTCGAGGGGACGGTTCACGTCAACATCGCGCTCATCCTGAAGTTCATGCCGAATTATTTCCTGAATCCGCAAGAGTTTGCGGAACTCCAGAAACAAATTGAGCCGCGCAATGACGATTTCCTGTTCAGGCAAGGGCCGACGAAGGGACTCGGCAATATAACTTTCCATGATTACAGGGCGGCGTATGATTCGTATGATCTGCCGAATGTGAATATATTCAAGGAGCAGATCGAGGTATTCAGGGAATTCCTGATGAATGCGCCGCCGTCGGCGGATCAGCAGAAGGACACGGATTTTCTTATGAGCCTGGGCGAACTTTTCACCTTGATCGTTTACGGCCAGCTCGTTCTTGAGAACGCGCGGATATATGCAGTTGAAGACGATGTGATCGACCAGGTATTCGACTTCATGGTACGGGATTTTTCGAGGTTCGCACTGCAGATATATGGCAAACCGAGCAGCAGTGAGGCGCAGGCGAAGCTGTGCATGAAGATGATCCGCAAGCCGGCGGTGAATGAGGAACGTTACGGCAACGTTTGGCGGAACCACGTGCTGGCGCTCAAGGATTCGTATGAGATGAATCCGTAAAGGCTCAGTGGCTTGGTCAACGACACAGAAAGACTCTTCTTATCCGCGGATTCCGCAGATTTACTCGGATTGAATGAACCACGGATTAGCACGGATTAGCACGAATTAGAAGATCAGACCACGGACCTTAGCTTACAGTCCACGGGGGAGGAACCGGGATGAAGGCAGGAGGCAGAAGCAGATAGCAGTTCTACTAGGGAT
>QZKU01000034.1 GCA_003598085.1 Candidatus Abyssobacteria bacterium SURF_5 | reverse complement strand
TTCGAGCATCCTGATCAGACACTCGATATACAGGATTTAGTTCATGCTTTTCAATTATTTATGACTTTCTCTTACCCACAAATTCTCGCGAGGACCCAAAAATTTTTGGTTGTTTGGTCTCGTCCGTTATGAGGCCAAAGAAAAAAGGGCAGGCGCACTTTTTGATGCGCCCGCCACAGACGCCGTGTACGTACGACCGGACCGGCTGACAAGAGACACCTATGGAAAAGGAGGCTAAGACGAATTGAGCACCACAGGAATTCAGGAACAAGAAGCGACTAAACAGGCGCTGAGCCAGATGCTGGTCGGCGCATGGATAACGCAGGCCATTTACGTGGCCGCTGAACTCGGAATTGCGGACCTGCTCGTTGAGAAGCCGCTGACGGCTGAAGAGCTGGCGAAACGCGCGGGCGCGCACGCGAACTCTCTCTATCGCGTGCTGCGCGCACTGGGCAGCATCGGCATTTTTGCGGAAGACGAGCACGGCCGATTCTCGCTTACGCCGCTGGCCGAGCATCTGAGGAGCGACAGGGCGGACCTGCACAAGTCATTCGCGGTCATGATGGGGGCGGAGTTTTACCAATCCTGGGGCAATCTGCTGCATGCCGTCAAAACGGGCAACGAGGCGTTCCGCAAGACGTTCGGCGTGACGTTTTTTCAGTACATGACCGAGCATCCCGACCGTCACAAGATATATGACGCCGCGATGGAGGGCTTCGCGGTCGCTGAGACCGAACCGATGATCGACGCGTACGATTTCTCTCGGTTCGAAACGGTGATCGACGTCGGCGGCGGAAACGGCCTGGTACTGGCATCGATTCTCCGGCGGCATCCGGCAGTGAAGGGGATCCTGTTCGATTTGCCGCCGGTAGCCGACCGCGCCCGAACCATTTTCTCGGGCCTGAATCTGGACGGCCGCTGCCGGATCGTGGGCGGGGACTTCTTTTCGTCGGTGCCCGAGGGCGCCAATGCCTATGTGCTGCGGCACATCATTCACGACTGGGACGATGACGATGCAGTCAAAATCCTGCGCAACTGCCAAGAGGCGATGAACCCGGAGGGAAGGGTGCTGGTTGCCGAGATCGCGATCCCGCGCGGGAACAGCCCGTGTTTCGGGAAATGGCTCGATCTGATGATGCTCGTTGTCGGCGGTCGCGAGCGCACGGAGGAGCAATACCGGCGCTTGTTCTCGGAGGCGGGCCTGAAGCTGAACCGCATAGTTCCGACGGCTACGGAAGTCAGCGTGCTCGAGGCGGTGAGAAGTTGACAGCGCAAGATATGCGATGATACTATTCGTCGGCGGCAAAGGCAAGTCATTCACTGAAGTGAATATTTAACCGCTGAGACGCCGAGGACGCAGAGATATGGCTTTCAACAACGGGTAATCTGTTCTTTCGATTCGTTTATGCGGTTTCGAAGAGGGATCCGTGAAGAAGACTCTCAAACTCATCCTGAAATACTTCATCGCGCCGCTCCTGTCGTTGTGCGTAATCGTCCTGTGTTCGCTCCTTCTCTACAGGGCTTTCCTCCAGCACAAGGTCCGGGAAGAAACAAGGATTCAGACGCCGAATGGGATCGATTCGCTCGAAGAGGTGGTTCTCGGCGGCGTGAAACAATGGATTCTCATTCGCGGGATGGACACGGCGAATCCCGTCTTGCTCCATCTTCACGGCGGACCGGGTTCGGCCGATATTTGTATTGCCCGCCACTTCGACGGCGAGCTTCCGCGGCATTTTATTGTTGCGCATTGGGACCAGCGAGGCGCCGGCAAATCCTACAGCCGGCGCATTCCCGTGGATTCAATGAATCGCACCCAATTCGTTTCCGATGTCCGCGAGCTGTCGGAGATGTTGAGAGAGCGTTTTCATGTCCCGAAGATATATCTTGTGGGACACTCGTGGGGAAGCGAGATCGGGGTTCTCACGGCGGCGCGCCATCCCGAGCTTTTTTACGCGTTTGTCGGCGTCGGCCAGGTTGTTGAGAAAGGGGAGCAGGAAGAGATTTCTTACCGGTTCGTTATGGACATGGCGAGGAAATCCGCAGACGAAAACGCCCTCAAGGAGCTTGAGGGAATCGGGCCGCCGCCGTACGACAGCCACAGCGAGTTGGGGATACAGCGCAAATGGCTCGACCGCTTCGGCGGTGTCTCGCACAACAAGAGCCTCACGTTCGCCAATTTCGTTAAGATCGGGCTGACCTCTCCGGATTATTCTTTGCTCGATGGCCTCCGCTTCTTCCGCGGAGGTGAGTTTTCCGCGAAAAGTATGTGGGCGGAGCGCATAAACTGCAATCTGTTCGAGGAAGCGCCCCGTATTGAAGTTCCCGTCTATTTCTTTGTGGGCCGATACGACTACAACACGCCGTTCGAGCTTGCGGAACGCTATTATCAGCAACTCGATGCGCCTCAAGGAAAACAGCTCGTGTGGTTTGAAAATTCGGGTCACATGATCCCGTATGAAGAACCGGAGAAATATTGCGCCGAACTGCTCCGGGTCCTGAAGGAGACCACCCCCAAGTCGGATTCCTGACGGCGCGCTGTCACTAATTAACGACGTGCCCGAATGTAGGAGAAGACTCTCTCAAAAGCGTCACTTTTTAACCGCAGAGGCGCAGATGGCGCAAAGATATGGCGTTCAAGAACGGGTAGTTTGTCCTGCGACTCGTGATTGTGTTGCAGGGGCGCGATTCAATAGGCCGCGGGCGGGTTTGAAACCCGCCGCTACAGAGGTATTGATATTACGCCGGTAGGATTAAGAAGCCCTGTGTTTCAATCTATGAGCCCTCAAGCTGCCGCAAGATAAAATCAACTTTGCGTTTCAAATCGGGCAAATCTTGTTGCACAATATCCCAAACGACTTTCAGGTCAACCCCGAGATAATTGTGAACGACAACGTTCCGAAATGCGGTAATACTGCGCCAATCTATCTCAGCATGTTTTTCCTTCAGCGGCCGGGATACACGTTGGGTCGACTCCGAAAGGATGTGCAGATTGCGCAGAACTGCATCTTGAGTTTTCTTATCTGCGAAAAAAGCTTCTCTCCCTTCAGCAGTATAATCCTCGATGGAACGTATACATTCCTTGATATGGATCAGATAGAGCCGATCGTCGGGAACCATCACAGGGGAAAAGCCTCCTCGAGTATTCGCTCCCGAATGTACCAATGCAGCGCCTCTTCGGTCACAATATCCACTTTTCGACCGAGCAACTCCTCGAGGTCGGCCAAAAGACCGCCCGGGAAAAAAGGGGTTCTGTCAGGGCCGACGTCCACCAGCAGATCCACGTCACTCTGCGGCCCGCTCTCGCCTCGCGCCGCCGACCCGAAGACCCGCACGTTCCGGGCTCCATGTCGCTCGGCAATTTGGAGAATTTCTTCGCGCTTTTCTTTTAGAAGAGGATCAATGGCCAATCGAGGCCTCCTTTGACCAGCGTTTTTTCATTTTATCACGAATGATCTTTCAGTGAAAAAGCATGGAACGCACTCGAAGGAGTCTGGCCTGACTCGATGGTTGATTTTACCACATCAGTTGCTCCGTCAGACCGGTCTAGTGGGTTACCAGCCGGAGCGTTTCGTGAAAAAATGCCGACAGCAAAGATTCGGTTGAGCCTGCTTCCTTGTCAGTCGGGTATTATTCCACCGCTGCGCGGAGCGATTCCGAGGTCCGCTCGATCTGGCCGAGCGAGACGCCTTCCTTGAACGCATACAGGATTCCGATAATGACGACCGGGAAGAAAATGACCGCGTGCGCGACGAGGGCGAACGCGGCGCCGACCGAACTGCTGATGCTCGAGTTAGAGAGCTGCAGTCCGATCTGCACAAAGAAATGGAAGGGACCGGCATAGCCCGGGGTCGGAATGCAGACGCCGACGGCTGCGGACGCGAGGACGACCGCGGTCGATACGACGTTCAACTTGTCGCCGATGCCGAACGCGTAGAAGAGCGGATAGAACGCCAGCGCGTTGAATATCCACTGGACAATCGTGATGAGCACGGCGATGACCATATGACGCCAGTTCTTGAAGATATGGAGGCCGTCGGTGAAGGACATGAACAGCGAGATGATTCCGCTCCGCATGCGGTGGGGGAGAAAGAACAATACCTTCTCGAGAATTCGCGCGGCGAGATCCTTCTTGTGGTACAGAAGCACCGTGAATCCGGCGAGCACCGCGAAGCCGGACGTCGCGATCAGTCCGAGGAAAAAGGTCGCCTGCTCGAGCGAGCGCCCCGTCGCCTGCAGGAACAGTTCCTCATCGAACGGGTAAAACATGAGCACGCCGGCTATCAAAATCAGCAGGACCAGCGTATCGAAAAGGCGATCGACCACAAGCGTGCCGAGCGAGGCCGTCAGCTTCACCTTTTCCTTCTGCGAAAGAAGGTAGGCCCGGATGAATTCGCCCGCGCGCGCCGGCAGGAGCGCGTTCCCCATGAACCCGATCATGATCGGCGGCAGCAGCCGGTTGAAATGGATGCGTTTCAGCTCGTGAAGCAGGTAATACCATCGGAAAGCGCGAAAGACGTAGGTCATGAGTGCGAGCAGGATTGCGGGAATGAGGTAAATGTATCGAGCGGATGCGAGCGCCAGCTTCAGGTTGTCCCAGTCCACTTTTCGCAGGAACAGCCACATGAAGAAAACCGCGATTGCGATGCCGATGGAAAACTGAATCCAGAGTTTTGTGTTTCTCAAAATACTCCTTTCAAAACGCGTGTGCTGATTTTTGAAATCCCCCTTAGGAGGCTGTCCCATAATTGAGATTTGTCTTCTTCTGCCAGACCCTGGATTCCTGCTTTCGCAGGAATGACGGTCACTCTGACTTGTCGATACCGCTCTGTCGTCGGCACCGACCCCATTATAGGACAGTCTCTTAGTCCCCCTTTGTCAAAGGGGGGAATGCGTCACGTTGTGCAAGAGAGGGTTCCCTTTGCCAAAGAGGGCACGCGTCATGCAGTGCAGAGCGTTTGATGTTTCGCGGCAGGTGCACCTTTGCCCCTTCATATTGCACTGCAAAACCGGCGGAATGAATTCGGCCCTGCCGGAATTCCAAATCTCCTGAATGTACCTCGACGGCCACACTATTACCGCCGGTTGTTCTCCATCGCCTCGATGAACCGGTCGAACAGGTACGAGGCGTCGTGCGGGCCGGGTGAGGCCTCGGGATGGTACTGCACCGAGAAGACGGGGAGCGAGCGGTGGCGCATGCCCTCGACCGTGTTATCATTAAGATTTCGATGGGTTACCTCCACGTCCGCCGGCACAGTATCGGCCACGACCGCGAATCCGTGGTTTTCGGCCGCGATCTCGACTCTGCCGGTCCGCAGGTTCTTGATCGGCTGGTTGCCGCCGTGATGTCCGAACTTGAGCTTGAGAATTTTTGCGCCGAACGCCAGCCCGAGCATCTGATGGCCGAGACAGATGCCGAACGTGGGGCGCCGCTCGATCAGCTCGCGTACCGTCTGCACCACATTCGGGACGCCTTCGGGATCGCCCGGCCCGTTCGACAGGAAAATGCCGTCGGGCTGATGTGCGAGCGCCTCGGCCGCCGTCGTCTGCGCGGGAACAACGATAATCTCGCAGCCGCGCCGCGAAAGACTGTTCAGGATGTTCCGCTTGATCCCGAAATCGAACGCGACGACACGGAACCGGCTCTCTCCCTGCGGGGCGACTCGGTACTCTTCGGAACAAGTTACTTCTTTCACGAGATCGCGCCCGATCAAGCCGGGCGAAGCCTTCGCCTTTGCGACCAGGCTTGCCGCCTCGAGATCCTCGGTCGAGATCACCGCTATGAGAGCGCCCGCCTGCCTGATATGCCTGGTGATCGCGCGCGTATCGACGCCCTCGATACCGATTATATCATTTTCGACGAGGAATTCTGATAGCGTGCGGGTGGCGCGCCAGTTGCTCGGAGTGCGGCAGCATTCGCGGACGACAAAGCCCTCGACGTGCGGCTTCAGCGACTCGAAGTCCTCCTCGTTCACGCCGTAGTTGCCGATCAGCGGATACGTCATCGTCACGATCTGCCCCTTATAGGAGGGGTCGGTCAGGATTTCCTGGTAGCCGGTCATGCTGGTGTTGAAGACGACCTCGCCCGAGCGCTCGCCGCGGGCGCCGAACGAGACGCCCTCGAAGAATCGGCCGTCGGAAAAAGCGAGAATGGCTTTTTGTCGTTCTGTCACAATGGTTCCTTCACGTGGCCTTTATGAAATCGGGCCCTGCTGTTTATCAGGAAAGGGCACGGCACGCCGTGCCCCTACATAGTAAATTGGTCTCCGCCAACGTAAAGTGGTTCTCTGCATACATAGATTACTCCTCACCCAAAATCGATTCATCTCATTGCGTTTTGACAGCCAAGGGATTTTCAAGGTCCTGATCGGCGTTTGAACCTCTATCCGACCAGCCGCCCATCGAGGAGCCTCGGCTGGCCGGCGACGATAACGTGGACAGCTTTGCCCTTGAGGCGCCAGCCGTTGAACGGCGAATTGCGGCACTTGCATTCGAAGGTATTGACGTCGATTTTGTATTCGGAGGCGGGATCGAATACGGTGATGTCGGCGCGGGCGCCGGTCTCGATTTTGCCCATGGACAGCCCGAGGATTCGCGCCGGTCCGAGCGTGAGCTTTGCGATCGCCTCGGGAAGCGTGAGCACTCCTTCATCCACGAGTTTGGTGATGACGAGCGGAAGGCACGTCTCCAGCCCGATCACGCCGAACGGCGCCTCGATGAAGGCCACCTGCTTCTCGACGTGCGTGTGCGGCGCATGATCGGTCGCGATCGCGTCGATCGTGCCGTCTCGCAAGCCCTGCCTGACCGCCTCGACGTCCTCGGCCGTCCGCAGCGGCGGATTCATTTTTGCGTTTGTGTCGTATGTTTTGACAGCGTCATCGGTGAGGCTGAAATAATGTGGAGCGGTTTCCGCGGTCACATTTACGCCCTCGAATTTTGCGCGGCGAACGAGCTCGACGGTGTTCGCGCAACTGACGTGCGCAACGTGCACGCGCCCACCGGTCCATCGCGCGAGCGCGATATCGCGAGCGACCATCACCTCTTCGGCCGCGGCGGGCATTCCCGGCAGCCCGAGGATTGTGGAATTCAGCCCCTCGTTCATACAGCCGCCCTCGGTCAGGTGAACGTCCTCGCAGTGCGAGATGACGGGAAGATTAAACATGCCGGCATATTGCAGCGCCAGCATGAAAATCCTGCTGTTGGTGACTGGGCGGCCGTCGTCGGAGAGCGCGACGACGCCTGCCTCCTTGAATTCGCCGATTTCGGTGATTGTCTCTCCCTTGAGGCCGCGGGTGACCGAGCCGACGGGATAGATATGGGTCCACGCGTATTTCTCCGCCTGCGCGTTGAGGAAATTGATCACCTCGACATTATCGGCGACCGGCTCGGTATTCGCCATGGGGGCCAGCGCGCAATAGCCGCCCTTGACGCCGCTGCGGCTGCCGCTCTCGATGGTCTCCTCGTCCTCCCTGCCCGGCTCGCGCAGGTGCGTGTGCATATCGATGAAACCGGGCGCGACAACCATGCCGTCGGCGTCGACTCTTCTCGCGTTCGCGTCGGAGATGTTCTTGCCGATCTTGATGATGGTCGAGTCCTCGATAAGCACGTCCATGATGGCATCCAGCGCCGGCTCAGCCGATTTCGGTTCGAGCCGTGAAGCTGGCGCCTGGGGATTGACGACGCGTCCCCCTTTAATAAGTATCTTCACTTTCTATGTCTCCCCCGGAGCAGAGGTAAAGTGCGGCCATCCTGACGGCGAGTCCGTTCGTCACCTGCTCGAGGATCACCGAGTTCTGCGAGTCGGCAACATCGGACGCGAGTTCGACGTCTCGATTGATCGGGCCGGGATGCATGATGATGGCGTCTTTGCGGGCGCGCCTGAGTTTTTCGCGGTCGATGCCGAACAGGCGCGCATACTCGCGGATCGAGGGGAAGTAATTCGCTTTCTGACGCTCGAGCTGTATCCGGAGCAGGTAGATCACGTCCGCGTCGCGAATCGCCTCTCCGACGTCCCAGTATACTTTGACTCCAAGTTTTTCGAGGGAGCTCGGGATCAGAGTTCGTGGAGCGCATACCCTCACGTCGGCCCCGAGTTTGGTGAGAGCCCAGATATTTGAGCGCCCGACACGGCTGTGAAGCAAGTCGCCGATGATGGCTACTTTTACGTCCTCGATGCGACCAAGCTTGTCCTTGATCGTAAGCATATCGAGCAGCGCCTGAGTCGGGTGCTCATGCCAGCCGTCGCCGGCATTGATGATGCTGGCCTTCGTATGCGAGGCGAGAAAATGGGGCGCTCCCGAGGCCGAATGCCGCATGATGATCATATCGATTTTGAGGGCTTCGAGATTTGCGGCGGTGTCTATAAGGGTTTCGCCTTTGACTACGCTGCTGGCGGAAACGGTTATATTGAGGATGTCGGCGCTTAGTCGTTTTCCGGCCAATTCGAATGAGGTGCGAGTACGGGTGCTTGGCTCGAAGAAAAGGTTGACGATCGTCTTTCCGCGGAGCGCGGGCACTTTCTTGATCGGGCGCGTGGAGATCTCGCGGAAAGAGAAGGCGGTATTGAGCAGGTGATTGATTTCCTCGGCTGAAAGCGGCTCAATCCCGAGGAGGTCTTTCCGGTTCCAGCGCATCGCTCTCCTTAATCCGATAATGTCCCATGTTCCTCTTCAGCCGCTCTCGTTTCTTCCCGCGTCAATGCGGCTGGCGAGGTCGGTCTTGCTCTTTCCTCAACTCGACTTTATCTTCGCCGTCCATTTCCGAGAGGCTGACCACGATTTGCTCGTCGAGCCGGGTCGGCACATTCTTGCCGACGTAATCGGGCCGGATCGGCAGCTCGCGGTGGCCGCGATCGACTAGAACTGCCAATTGGATGTTTCTCGGCCGCCCAAAATCCATGATCTGGTCGATGGCCGCTCGCGTAGAACGTCCGGTGAAGAGGACGTCGTCAACCAGCACGATCCGTTTCCCGTTGAGATCAAAATTGATTTTGGTGGCCTGGACCTCAGGCTGTGCGCCGTGTGGAGAGCTGATATCATCGCGGTACAAAGTAATGTCGATGATGCCCACGGGCACTTCCGCCGCCTCGATCTGATCGATGCGCTGCGCGAGCCTGCGCGCGATGATGTCTCCACGCGACCGGATGCCGATCAGGCACACGTCCTCGACTCCTTTGTTGCGCTCGATAATCTCATGCGCGATTCGGGTGATCGTGCGCTCGATCGCGGCTTTATCAAGGATAATCACGTTCTGATCCATAACAACCAGCCAAAAAAAAACCCTCAGCCGAGGGTCATGATTGAAACACAATGTCTATATTCGTTCATCATCGACCCTTACCGATTTCACCGAACCGATTTAAAGGGCCAGCCTTTCCAGCTATTATACCGCCCCCGCCGCATCCTGTCAAGCATCGGTTTATACAGAGGCGAGAAAAAACGGCGACTGGTGGTATCCCGGTTTTTTCTTCGTAACACGCTGCCATGTGCGGCATTATGGAGGCCAGTCGAATCCGCCTGCCTGGATCCGGACGGAAGGCCTAACTCAAGAAGATGAGTTCAAGGAGCTTTCTTTTTGCAGGCTGAAGTTGATTGCGGATAATAATCTTCTCTATCATGTATTTCTGCATGTACGTCATCGCGAGGGCGAGCGAAAGGATCATGAGATATCTGCCCGCAAAGACATCGAGCTGCGCGGGCACGAGGGGGAAGTACCACTCCCAACAGTAGCGGAAGAGGATGTGCCAGAGGTAAATCCAAAGGGTTGAAGCGCTTATGAAGCTAATCAGCCGGAACGAGAGCAGGTATGAAGCCAAACGTTTCGGTAAAGCGATAAACAGGAAGATGGACGCGCTGAGGGCGTACGAAAGGTAGTAGGTTTGCGGAGGATACTTGGAATACTGAGTCGCTTCGAATCCGCTGGCGAAGGCAAGCAACCAGAAGAGGCAAAAAAACGTCAGGAAAAGGAAACCGACCAGCCTTTTTCGCATGGAAGGCAGTCGCAGGCCGAGCGCGAATACGCAGCCATAGGGAATGAGGTAGAACAGGAAATCGTTAAAGAAAGGGGCAAGAAAAGAGGAGCCGGCATTCGAATAAAGCCTGTAAGTCAATTCATAAAGGGAGTAAATTGACAAAAGGATGCAGAAGAAAACCGCGTTGGTGGTAATCCGCCGGTGAAGCAGCAGGAAAAGAGGGGCCGCAATCGCGATCAGGAGAAACACGCGAATAATCCAGATGTAACCGATCCCGGAGAAGACAAGAAAGCTGGCAACCATCGTTTTCGGGGGAAACGGCAGTTCTTTGCCCGCAAGCTGGAAAAGGATCGAGGAGAAAACGAAAAAGGTAAACAGGAAGGTCCATGTCGGCACCACAAGCCGCGGAATCCTTTTTCTCAGATAACTCCCAAACTCCGGATCGCCGGCGCCTGCGGATAAGCCGTAGACCGCGCCGGAGATCATGACCATCAGGGGGACATCAAAGTTCCGCAACTGGCCCAACCAATCGGGTGGGTCGGTATGAGCGACAATAATGAGCAAGAGCCCCATGATTCGTAACAGGTCAAGCCGTTCCTCCCTTCGGGAAGCCCCCTTTTTTCCCGCGTCCTTCCGGCACGCTGCAGCGCGCATATCAAAAACGCTCGACTTATCGACGGCGCGGGTGGCCGAGAAGGGGAGAGAGATTTTTGATAAATCGCTGTTCGTTCTTTTTTTCATGTCATTCAGCGGGAAAAAGTGGGGATTTTCGTTAGCTCTAATACAGTAGTGGCATGAAATCGAGAAAAGGCAAGGGAGATTCTGCGTAATCGTAATGATGATCGCGGCGATTTCTTCTCATTTAGCGATCGGCGCCTTGCTTTGCAAAGATGAATCTTCGATTCACTTCTTCTTTGACAGTCCACTTCTTCATCTGATAAAATAATCCGGCATCTTCACGAAGCAAGAGGCATGATGGAGATCGGACATGTCGGGAGGAAAAAATCTTCGCATTTCTTTCTGTATCAGCGTGATCATACTCGTTTTCATCGGCTCGAATGCCGAAGCGGCGTGGGTGTGGACGCCGCAGATGGGTAGATGGCTCAACCCGAAGCGCCAGCCGAGAGAGACGGCCGCCCTGCAGTTTCAATATGCCGAGGAGCTGTTGGCGCAGGGCGATATCGAGAGCGCAATGGATGAGTACCGAAAGGTTCTGAGGTATTTTCCGGAAAGCAACTACTGCGATCTCGCCCAATATTCCATTGGGAGGGCTCTGGAGGCCCAGGGCGAATACGAGGATGCGATTGAAGAATATCAGAAAGTGATCGATGATTACCCGAATTCGCAGCTATTCGGACATGTGCTTGAGAAACAGCGAAAAATCGCCGACCGGTTTTTCGAGTTGGGCGTGGAACGGGAAGAAGGCTTCATCCTGTTCCGCGGCAGCAATTTTGACAAGGCCATCGAGATTTATCGAAAGGTGATCAACAACCAACCATTCACCGATTTTTCCGCCGAAGCGCAGTACCGAATAGGTCTCTGCTACATGAAACTCGAGCTCTACGAGGAGGCGAGCGTTGAATTTCAAAAAGTGCTCGACTTCTATCCCGCTTCCTCCTGGTCGGCCGAAGCCGCTTACGCATGCGCCGACAGCCAGGCATGTCAGGCGCTTCCCCATGAATATGATAAGACCGCAGTTGAAAAAGCCGTTTCCAAATACGAGACTTTCCTGAGGATGTACCCCGAGAGTTCTCGAATCGAGGAAGCACAGGAGCACATGCGCGAACTGCTCGAGACGGCAGCCAGGCATGAGTATCAGATCGGCATGTATTACCACGATAATTTGCAGTACGACTCCGCGCGGCTTTACTTCAAATCAATCGTAGACCAATACCCGAGGACTCAATGGGCAGAGAAGGCCCAAGAAACATTGGACAGAATGTCGTATTAATTCTGATCCTTTGCGGCGCCGTCTTGTGCTGTCTGACGGCTGGGGGATGCGGATATACGTTTGCCACTACCCCCCTTTCGGATGAGTATCGAACGATTGCGGTTCCCGCCTTCAAGAATCAGACTTTCGAACCCGACCTGCAAATACGGTTTAATAACATCCTCGTTCGCGAATTGGAAAACGACGGCCGCCTGCGAATCGTGGACGACCCGGCGACGGCCGACCTGGTTTTGAGCGGTGTGCTTACTGTTTTCGACCCGCATGCCATAAGTTTTGTTGCGGATGATGAAATAGGACAGTTCAGGATTTCTATCGCCGCAACGGCTGCGCTGGAGGCAGTGAGGGAGGGTGAGACCCTGTGGCAAGAGGAAGCCGTGTGGGGGTCCGATTTCTATCTGACGAGCGGCGGGCGAATGAGGGAAGACGCAATCGATGAGGCGCTCGAGGAGTTGGCCGAGAATATAATTCACGGCGCCCTCGACAATTACTGGTAGTAAGGCGCGATTTTCATCCGGCCTGCAACTGCCGGATATCATTCATGCCCACATATACGGAACTGAAAAAGAGGTTGCGCAAGGATACCCTTGCCAACCTGTATCTTTTGCTAGGCCCCGAAGAGTATTTGGCTCGCCGGTTGATCGCTCAGATAATGGAACTCGCGCTCGAGGACGGTCTGAAGGATTTCAACTTTGCCGAGCTCGATGCCCCGAGCGTTGACGCATCTTCTCTCCTGCACGAGCTCAATGCGTATCCTCTCGGGACTTCACGGCGGGTGGTCGTCATCCGGCAATTGGGCTCCTTATCGGACTCGTCGGAACAGGCGCTGCAAGATGCCGTAAAAAATCTCCCCGACTTTCTGACGCTTGTCCTGGCCGCCGACCGGATGGACCGCCGCAAGACACTGTACAAGGAGATCGCGAAAGCGGGCGTTGTCGTCGATCTGGGGCCGCTCCCGCCGTTCGAGGTCAAAGCATGGATTCGGGAAATGCTGCAGGAGCGCGGGAAACAGGTCCAGCCGAGATTGATTGACGCGATTTTCGAGTTGACCGGCTCCGATCTGTCCGACGTGTCAAACGAAGTGAATAATCTGCTGGAGTATCTGGGAGAGCGCACCTCTGTCACGCAGGAAGACGTCGAAGCGCTAATCGTGTCTCGAAGAAAAGAGCCCATCTACATGCTGACCGAAGCCGTGGCCGAAAAGGAATTTATTTTGGCGTGGATGGTACTGCGGCAGTTGATTGCCGAGGGTGAATCTGAACTGCGGATCCTGTGGCACCTGGATATGACGGTAAAAAGGCTTCTGCGCGCGAGATGCCTGCTGGACGACGGCGTGAACGAGGACGCCATAGTCAAGACCCTGCAGGTAAGGCCGTTTCTGAAGGCACGTTTCCTTCAGCAGGTACGTTCCTTTTCGCTGGACGATCTGCGAAAGATGTACCATTCAATATTGGTCTGGGACAATAAGTTCAAGTCAACCTCACGCTGGCATCCCGACATCGATCTGGAACTGCTGGTGATGGATCTCTGTACTACGCGAGGGAATTGACCCGCCGCGTCAGCGAGGATTTTTTTCGCGAGGCTGAGTTTTTGCTGAGCGCTTGTTTGGAGGCGGCTTTATCTATGGTAGCCACAACGGAGGGAAGCGTAGCGCGCGCCGCTTCTGCGTTTTTTTCCTCGATGAGGTGCTCGAGCTTTTTGATCTCGGTTTTATACCGGGACACATTCGACCTGTTCTGCAGACGGCGCTGCTCGCTCTGTCGAACACGTTTCAGGACCGACTTGCTCTTCTTCACGAACCTTTTTCACCTCCTTCTGCATAGTTTGAAGCTTCCATATGTTAGCAAATCCGGCCATAAATGTCAATGACGAATCCGACCCGAAGCGCCTCCGTTGAAGCTGCGCCGCAGGTGGCGCGCGGCAGCCTGGCCCGGTTCACCGCTTTGATCGGGTCGGGGACGATGTTAAGCCGCGTGCTCGGGCTTCTCCGTGACATCGTGATCGCCTACCTGTATCCGAAACCCGTGAGCGACGCCTTCTTTGTCGCCTTCCGACTGCCGAACATGCTGCGCGAGCTGCTCGCCGAAGGCGCGATGAATGCGGGTTTTGTGCCGGTTTTCTCCGATTATCTGGCGAGAAAATCCCGGCAGGAGACCGAACAGCTCGTTGCCGTTTCGATCGGTGTGGCTGTCGCCGTCCTGATGGTGGTTTCGGCGTTAGGAGTGGTTTTTGCGCCGCTTCTGATTCGCTTGATAACGCTCGAGTTCGGACCGGCGGACGAGCAACTGCTGCTCGCGATTCGGTTGACGAGGATACTGTTTCCCTATATCCTCCTGATCGGAGTGGCCTCGCTGTTGATGGCTGTCCTCAACTCGCTGCAGAGGTTTTTCTCTTCGTCGTACGCTCCCGCGCTGCTGAACCTCGCAATGATAGGCGGGGCATACGGATTGCGCGAGAGATTTGACGAGCCGGTGTATGCGATGGCGGTGGGCGTAATCATTGGAGGGGTCCTCCAAATCCTGCTGCAGCTCCCGTTCCTGATCAGAAGCCGGATACCGCTGCGGGCGCGTTGGGACCCGCGTCATGAGGGGGTGCGGCGCGTCTTCAAGCTGCTGGTGCCGACGTTCTTTGGACAGGCGGTGCGCGAGGTGAACATCATCGCAGATACGATGCTTGCGTGGTACCTGGGAGTGGGCATGGTGTCGGCGCTGTATTTCTCGTACCGGCTTGTGCATCTGCCGCTGGCGGTTTTCGGGCTTTCCACGGCGACGGCATTGCTGCCGATGATGTCTCGCTCGGCGAGCAGCGGGAACCTGGATGAAATGAAACACACGCTCTCGCTCGGGCTCAGGTCGGTCTTCTTCATCATGGTTCCTGCGATGGTCGGACTGATCGTCCTGCGCACGCCGATCATCCGGCTCCTGTTCGAATACGGGGAATTCAGTTCAATTGCAACGGCAAACACGGCTTACGCGCTGTTGTTCTACTCGCTGGGATTGTTTTCATTCGCCGGCGCGAAAGTGCTCACATTCGCCTTCTATTCTGTGAAAGAGACCAGACTGCCGGTGCTGGTGGCCGCCGCGGCTATGGTAGCCAACATCATTTTGGCCCTTCTGCTGATGATGCCGCTCAAGCAGGGGGGGCTTGCGCTGGCTTCCTCTCTTTCATCCACAATCAATATGGTCCTGCTGTGGGCGCTGCTCAAGAAAAGGATCGGCAGGCTGGATATGCGCTCTATCGGCACCGCCGCCGGAAAGACGGTAGTTCTCTCAACCTCAATGGGCGTGTGGATTTACGTTCTCTATGTCATTTCGAGCCGGTTTGCGGATACGGCGGCGATATGGGGCAGATTACTGGTCGTTTTGCTGCCAGTATCAGGAGGGGCGATCTTCTATCTTGCGGCGGCCTCTGCGATGGACATGGAGGAAGCGCAGCAGATACGGTCGGTGTGGAGGCGCCGGCTCAAGCGAGCTTCGGGGCCTTCTTCTCGATAAAGGCGTAGGCGTTGTGGTTGTGAATGCTCTCGTAGTTCTCCGACGCGACGGTGAACCAGGTTATATTTGGGTCGGAATCCAGTTTCTGGGCAATTTCACGCACGACGTCCTCGGCGAACATGGGGCGTGAATACGCCTTCTCGGTCACATACTTTTCGTCCTCCCGCTTGAGCAGCGAATAGAGCTCGCAACTCGCGGAATCTTCCACCAGCGCTACTACGTCCTCGATCCAGACAAATTCCTTGAACTTCAATTGCACCGTCACCAGGCTGCGCTGGTTGTGCGCGCTGTGCTCGCTTATCTCTTTCGAGCATGGGCACAAGTTGGTAACCGGCACGTTCACTTCGAGAACGAAATCGAGCGATTCCTTGTGGAAGGCGATGAATTTGCACTGGTATTCCGTCAGACTCCTGGCGCCGGAAATGGGGGCGGCCTTCTCGACGAAGTAGGGGAAACTCATTTCGAGGTAGGCGCTATCGGCATCGAGCGCCTTTTCAACCTCGTGCAACAGGTCGTCCATGTTTTGCATCGACATGCGGCCGCGGTGCTTGTTGAGGACCTCGATGAACCGGCTCATGTGGGTTCCGCGGAATCGGTGCGGCAGGTTGACGTACATGTTGATGTCGGCGATGGTATGCTGCTCGCGCTTCGCCTTGTCCCGCACGACAATCGGATACTTGACGTTCTTCACGCCGACCTTATCCACTTCAACGTGGTGGTTGGCGGGTTCATTCTGTACATCTTTCAATTTTTTCCGGGGCACGGTATTTCTCTTCCTCTCTATTTACGCCCGGGCGCCAGGATCGGGTCGGCAACTCCGGCCTGCTCAAATCCTTTGGCCCTGAGCGCGCAACTGTCGCACTCGCCGCACGGGACGTCCTCGTTTTGATAGCACGACCACGTCAGATGCAAGGGAGCGCCGAGCTTCATGCCGAGCCTGACGATCTCGGCCTTCTTCAGCTTGATCAGCGGAGCGACCACTTCCACATTCGTTTCCGGTCTTGTCCCGGCCCGAATCAATCCATTAAACACGGTATAGAACGCCTCGCGGCAATCGGGATACCCGGAACTGTCCGGCTCGACCGCTCCAATAAAAATTTTGGTTGCGCCGATAACCTCCGCCCAGGAGACACCGATCGCGAGAAAATGAGTATTCCGAAACGGGACATAGCTCGAAGGGATCGTTTGGCGATCCAAGTCGGCCTGTTCGACCGGCATCGTCTTGTCGGTGAGGCTCGAACCACCGATCTTGCTAAGATATCCGATGTCGGCGATCAGTTTCCGGCGAACCTGGAAGAACTGCGCAATGGCCTCGAAAGACTGGAGCTCGCGCCGCTGTGTCCGCTGGCCGTAATTAACGTGCAGAAGCGCGAGTTCATATTCTACGGCGGCTACGGCCGCTGCGACGCAACTGTCCATTCCGCCGCTCACAAGCGCAATCGCCAAGTCTCGGGACATAAATCAGACTCCCCGCTCGACGTGAGGCCAAATCAGCTTATGCAGTTGAAGCTGGAGGCGAATATTGCCGCGGGCCGTCTCAGGCGACGCGAGCATCCATTCCGCCAACTCGCGCGGCTCGAGGATACCGGCTGCGGGCGAAAGAATCACCGCATGACGCTCGGCCAGCCTGTACCGGTCGATCACGTCGAGCGCCCAAGTATAATCGGCGCGGCTTCCAATTACAAATTTCACCTCGTCGGCCGGCTTCAGGATATCGATATTTTCCCAGAGCGTCCGGTCGGCCATGCCGCTGTCGGGGCACTTGATGTCCATGATGATCACTGCCCGGCTATCCACGGCTTCGATCGAGACGGTCCCGTTGGTTTCGAGCAGAACCGTGTATCCGTCATCGGCGAGCCTGGTGATGAGTTGGGGCGTCTCCGCCTGAAGGAGCGGTTCGCCGCCGGTGATCTCTACCAGACGCGCAGGATACCGCCCGAGGGCTCGCTGAATCTGGTCGAGGCTCATCTCGCGGCCTTCGTCATATGCATACCGCGTGTCGCAGTAGGCGCAGCGAAGGTTGCAGCCGGTAAGCCGGACGAAGGCGCAGGGGAAACCTGCGTAGCGCGCCTCGCCTTGTATGCTGAAGAAAATTTCGTTGATTTTCAGGGACATCTATAAGAAATAACTGGCGCAGGATGTTTCAGCTTCTCGAATATTCACGCGTGAAACCCTCAGCTCTTTCGAGTTCACCCGCTTCCCGACCTCTTCGAAAATCCAGCGGGCGAGGTTTTCCGAACTCGGGTTGAGCCGGTCGAACGGCGGGACCTCGTTGAGATTCGCGTGATCGAGGCGCGCAAGCACCTCGGAAGCGGCCTCTTTCACCTCGCCAAAATCGATGAGAATGCCGTTCGGCTGGAGGTTTTCTCCGGAAACAATCACCTCGACCACCCAGTTATGCCCGTGCACCTTGCTGCACGGGCCCTCGTAATCGCGCAAACTGTGGGCGGCGGAGAAGGTGGTCTTGATGGTAAGCTCGTACATCCTTTGGCCTTTTTGCTTTTTTCCGGTGTTTCAGTCAATTTCAATTGTAGCACAGGCGGGGGGGACGTTCAACAGTGTGACCGGTAAAGGAAGCAGGATCTTGCCCTGTCTGGACGCTTGACTTATCCCCCCGCATGACATAGGATAATGCCGCTTTTTGGGCAATTTATGGGGAGCAAGAAATATGCAAGAACAGATTGTCATTCGCAACATTGAAGATATCAAGAACATCGAGAAAGTTCCGCTCCGTGAGCGAGTAACGACAAACAGCACATACGAGCTGATTCAGAGGGGGGCGCAGGATAATCTCGACACGGTCGCTCTGTATTTCCTGATGTCCGGCGAGACGTGGGAATCCCCGATGCCGATTACCTACCGCGAGTTTCTCGGACGCATAACGCAGACCGCGAATCTGCTGAACGATCTGGGAATTCGGCCGCGAGACGTCACCACGTTCATTCTGCCGAACCTGCCGCACACTCATTTCGCCATATGGGGTGGCGAAGCCGCCGGCATTGTCAACCCGATCAATCCGATGCTCGAGCCGGCGCAGATACGGGATATCATGAACTCGGCGAAATCGAAGGCGCTCATTACGCTCGGCGAGTATCCCGGCTCCGACATCTGGCAGAAGGTCGAGGCGATCCGAAAGGAAGTGCCCACACTCGAGGCAATCATCAGGGTGATGGGACCGTCCGACGAAGCGAACGGCATCTATGGATTCGATGAGGTAATCGAAAAATACAACGCGGACAAGCTCGATTCGGGACGCTCATTCCAGGCTGATGAAGTATGTTCGCTGTATCATACAGGCGGGACGACCGGCACGCCGAAGCTGGCGATGCGCACGCACATGAACGAGATGTTCTCGGCGGTGGTGTGTGCGCTGGGGCTCGACATGGCGCGCGGCACAACGATGATGTTCGGACTGCCGCTGTTCCACGCAAACGCTCCGTTATTGACGGGCTTGGCGCCGTTCTCGGTGGGCGCGTCGGTCGTGATGCTGAGCCCGACCGGCTACCGCGATCCCGGCATTATCAGGAATTTCTTCAAGATCGCGCAAAAATATCGCGTCAATTCGTTCATGACCGTGCCGACCGTGCTCTCGATGCTGCTCGACATCCCGAACGACGGGATCGACCTCTCGTCGCTGCGCTACGCGATGTGCGGCGCCGCGCCGCTGTCGGTGCAGGTGTTCCGCGAATTCGAGAAGAGGACAGGCTTGAAACTGCTCGAAGGCTACGGACTCACGGAGGGGACAGTTGTCTCGTCGAATAACCCCCGTGACGGCGAGCGAAAAATCGGCTCGGTCGGCCTGCGCATTCCGTACCAGGAGATGAAGACGGTCGTCCTCGACGAGAACGGCAGCTATGTGCGCGATTGCAAGACCGACGAGATCGGCGTGGTCGCGGTGCGCGGCCCGAACGTGTTCAAGGGGTACGTCGAGGAGGCGCATAACAAGGGCGCCTGGCTGCCCGGCGGCTGGCTCAATACCGGCGATATGGGCCGCATGGACAAGGACGAGTACCTGTGGCTGACCGGGCGGAAGAAGGAGCTTATCATTCGCGGCGGCCACAACATCGATCCGGCGGTTATCGAAGAGGTACTCTACAAGATCGATGATGTCGCGCTTGCGGCAGCGGTCGGACGGCCGGACAAGCACGCAGGCGAGGTGCCGGTGGCGTATGTCGTGCCGAAGCCGGGCGCAAAACTTGAGGCGGCGGAAATCGAGAACTTTTGCCGCGAGCATATCGTCGAGCGGGCGGCGATGCCGAAGAAAATCAAGGTCATCGATACGATGCCGCTGACAGGCGTCGGCAAGATTTTCAAGCCGGCGCTGCGGTATGACGCGATTAAGGACGTGTTCCAGGCGGATTTGCAGGCGATAAAAGATTTGGCGCAGTCGGTGGATGTCGTTGTGAAAGAGGACAAGGTGCACGGCACGCTGGCCATTGTGACCGTCAAGCCTGCAGCCGGCGCATCGATAGAGAAGCTGCGCAACGAGATCAATTCGCTGCTCGGCCAGTACACCGTGCGGTATGAGGTGATAATTACAACATAGGCGAGAAATTGACGCGGCCATGCTATCTCAAAGAAGATAAGGAACCGCGAATGAACGCGAATGAACGCAAATTAATCAGTTGCGTTTGGGAACGCGCATGACAGCGTGAGACTGCGCAAGACGGATTACTGATGGCGCTGCGAGAGCAAGAGGAAGAATGGGGAAAAGGAAATCACTTATTTCATCTGATGCTGCCGGTGTTGAAAAGAGATTCAGCAATACTCTAATTCAACATAAACCCCTTTGCATATCAAAAACTGCAATTTATGAAACACAACCGGCTTTGTGTGGAGTACGTTCGGTACAAGCTTGTGGTCGGCATTGCACACATACACAGTATATTGCGGTGCATGCTTTCGGCTTTCTACTGACCCCGCTTTCTAACCGAAAACTTTGAACCGAAAACTTTGAACCTGGAACTCTTTTTTCCGGTAGCATAGGCGTCTCGCCTGTGTTTTTTTATCTTCCCGCGCCTCGCGGGGGGAAGGATCTCTCCTCAACTTTGAACCTTGAACATTGAACCTTGAACTAATTTCTCACCACGGAGGCCACTGAGACCCACGGAGGAAAGACGAAATCTAACCACCAAGACACAAAGGCACAAAGAAGACGAAGACTGTTCGCCACGAAAGCGCACGAAACGACACGAAAATACGCACTAACCTCTGCTTTATCGGAAACGCCCGCCCCGCGTGTCATTCTGAGCGACCGCGAAGAATCTCTCTTATCTTCAGACCTTGAACCCCGGATCGGGGTCCGGGGCATGCCTTGGACCTTGAACCCATTTTCACCCCAGTCTCCCGACTCCTCCCTCCAGACTATCCTTCTCGTTCCGCCTTTTTGTTTGATTCCCTGTGGACCGTAGACTGTCACCTGTGGTCTGCATTGCGATTGATTTTCTTCACACTCAGTGGTATGATGTCATCGCACTGGGCGACCTCCCGGAAAATGATGAGGAGCAGAAAAACGTCCTTCCCAATTATCAGAGCCTGATGCTGCCACTGCTTGAATTCACCGGAAAAATAAAAATTACGTTGGAGTTATGATGAGGGCTCCTTAGCCTAAAAGGAAGGGACCAGAGGAGACTACCATGGAAAAGACGGTGACGACAGAGAAGGATCTTGGACAAGCGCTCAAGGAAAAAGTGAGCACCATTATCATTGAAGGCAGCCTTAAAGACAAAGTCATCCGCATACGAGCTACTGGGAAAGTAGCTTGGTTAATTGCTGGTGGAGCTATTGCCATTGCGATAGCAATCGTCATCTCCAGCGCCGGAACTGCAGCACCGGTAGCAGCATTAGTCGGTGGTACAACTGTTGGAATCCTAGGACTACCCGCGGCAATCGCCGCTACTTCCATAGGTGTTGCAGCGGGTGGCTTTGCTGCTTTAAACAGGTTGCGTAGGTACAAGGAATTCGAGCGCTCAGAAAATCGCCTCGTTTTAAAGATGAAATAGAAATACGCGCATCAAGCAAAAGGGTGAGGATGAGGGATAATTGAACCTTTTACATGAATTAGGATGTGATTAGCAACAGCTGCCATGATAGACATTCTGGAGATCTTCAAACTGGAGGGGGAATACATGAAAAAGCAAAAGAAGAAACCTCCTGTCGTTGTGGGAAAAGACGGTGGAAGATTGCTGGGAGTGATTATTCCGACCGGACCGAATGGAGAGTACAAAACGGTTCATATGTTTATCGAAGCACTAACATCCAGTATTGATGGATTGGATGCCAAGTTAATTTCCCCAAGTTGCGTGAATTTGAAGGAGTTACAGTACCAGATAGATAGATTTAAACACGAGTTAGATTGTATCGCTAAAGAAACAGAAAAGAAATTGCAGGAATTGCAGAAGCCTTACAAGCAAAGGTAATCTTTTCTGCTTTCCTAGCCTCTCGTAAACAGGTTAGCAGGAGGAACGTGTAAGGAGGGTTCCCTTGACATTATGTTTGTTATAGCATATACTGCATAATCATGGAAAAGGCAAAAGCTTTCAGTGAAATGATTCGCGAGCTCCGGCAAAGGTTGAATCTAAGTCAGGAGCAGCTTGCTTCGCTTCTAAATGTTTCATTTGCAACGGTTAACAGATGGGAGTCAGGGAACGTAAAGCCGCAAAGGGCGCAAATGGAGGCCATTCAGAAGCTGATGGATGAGAATGACTTGTTCGGGGATGAACAGAAAGAGGAATCAGCGGTGAAAGCTTTGCCTCGTCGCAGGCGCGGCGTCGCCAAGAGCAAGGTCCTCGGCAACAAGAGCATGGAACAGATGCTGTGGGATGCGGCTTGCTCAATACGTGGGGAAAAGGACGCTCCGAAATTCAAAGACTATATTCTCCCCTTGCTCTTCATCAAGCGGCTGTCCGACGTTTTCGATGATGAAATCCAGCGGCTTGTTGAGAGGTTCGGCGATGAGAAGACGGCCCATGAGATTCTGGAAGCCGACCATTCTCTTGTTCGTTTTTATCTGCCCCCCGAAGCCCGCTGGCCGGTCGTGAGCAGACGCGTTCCCTTCGAATGGCCGAAAGACAAGGAACCGAAATCGCTTGGCGAGCAGCTTACCACGACCATCCGCGCCATTGTGAAACATAATCCGTCTCTCGCCGGGGTAATAGATATTGTGGACTACAACGAGACCCGGAACGGCGAACGTGAAATCAGCGATGCCGCCTTGAGCGGAGTAATTCAGACCTTTTCCGATCCTCGTTACCGGCTCGGCTTGCACGATGTTGAGCCGGATTTCCTCGGGCGCTGCTATGAGTATCTTTTGCGGAAATTCGCCGAAGGACAGGGGCAGAGCGCGGGAGAGTTCTTCACTCCTACCGAGGTCGGTTTTCTCATCGCCGAAATCATGCGCCCGCGTCCCGGCGAAGAGTGCTACGATTACGCGTGCGGCTCGTATGGATTGCTTATCAAGTTACAGCTTGTCTCTCGCCGCCTCGATCCGCTCTCAAAGGTCCCGCTCCGTCTCTACGGGCAGGAGTTTACCGGCTCAAGCTACGCTATCGCATGCATGAACAAGATCATTCATGACATGGAGGGTGAAGTTGTGCGCGGCGACTCCATGCGGAATCCGAAATTCAAGGACAGCGACACCCGGCTGAAAAAATTCGATGTCGTGGTGGCGAATCCCATGTGGAACCAGCCGTTCAGGCCGGATGTTTATGAAGATGACCCCTTTGAGCGTTTTGAAGAGCAGGGCGGCGTCACCACGAGCAAGGGCGATTGGGCATGGCTGCAGCATACTCTGGCGACAATGAAGGAAACCGGGAGAGCCGCCATAGTTCTCGATACCGGCGCGGTGACGCGCGGCAGCGGCAGCAAGCATGAGGACAAGGAGCGAAATATCCGCAGGTGGTTTGTGGAACGGGACCTTATTGATGGAGTAATCCTGCTGCCGGATAATCTCTTCTATAACACGACCGCTGCCGGCATTATCATTGTCCTGCGGAAGAACAAGCCGAAAGAACGCAAGGGCAAAATTACCCTGATAAATGCCAGCCAGGAATTTCTGAAAGGTTCACCGAAGAATTATCTGCCCGACGAAGCAGTTAAGAAGATTGCTGACGCCTTCCTGAAAGCAAAGCCTCAAGATGGCTTCGTAAGGGCAATCACAAACGAAGAGGCCGAAAAGAACGACTACAACCTGTCGCCTTCGCGTTACCTGTCCACCATAGACAACGAGCGAATGAGAGATATTCGCGCGATTATTGAAGACCTAAACAGGTTAAATGCTGATGCACGAGACATTGATATTGAAATCAAAAAGATCTTTGATGAGATTGTACAATTATGAGCATTTCGGACGATAAGCAGTGGCAGATGATTCCTTTTCAGGACTGCCTTGACAAGATCAAAATGAAAAAGCCTCGGAAATTGCTAGCAAGGGATTATAAACCGAGTGGCAAAATCCCAATTATCGATCAGGGCCAGAAATATATCGCTGGCTGGACAAATGATGATTCCGTCTCAATTCGAGAACAGTTACCGTTTATCCTTTTTGGCGACCATACACGTGCATTCAAATACGTAAATTTTCCGTTTGCACTTGGTGCAGATGGAACTCAGCTTCTCAAGCCGAGTAGCGATTTCAATCCGAGATTCTTCTACTATGCTTGTCTGCACCTACCATTGCCAAGTCGTGGGTATAACCGACACTTCAGCATCTTGAAAGAACAAGAAATTCGTCGCCCTCCCAAACCCGAACAGGAAAGGATTGCCGCGGTACTTTGGAAGATTCAGCGCGCAATAGAAACAGAAGAAAAGCTGATTGAGACAGCACGGGAGTTGAAACAATCGGTGATGCATCAGCTTTTCACACGCGGTCTTCGCGGGGAATCGCAGAAGGAAACCGAGATCGGCCCGCTGCCGGAAAGCTGGGAACTTCGGCCATTCGAGACACTTCGTGAATTTTTACAATATGGAACATCTGCTAAGTGCGGATATCATGGCAAGGGAAATCCTGTTCTGCGCATACCAAATATTGCAGAGGGCCGGGTGAATACTGGAGACGTGAAATGGTGCGAGCTGAATAAGCGAGAGATCGTCTCGTACGAACTTGAATTGGATGATCTGATATTCATCCGTACAAATGGAGTGCGGGAACGAGTCGGAGGATGTGCCGTCTATAGAGGACAACCAAAAAAAGCTCTATTTGCCTCATACCTTATACGGGCTCGTTTGAAACCGGAAGATATTACCGCCGCCTTCTTTCAGTATTTTTCAATGACCTCAGGCGGATCCTTACAGCTAGCTGGTCGCGCATCTCCAGCAGCTGATGGCAAATTTAACATAAACACAAAGACAATTGATTCGGTTCTCGTGCCTGTACCTGCACTGCCTGAGCAGAATGAAATTGTTTCCATTCTGGAGGCAATTGACCTCAAGTTCTGCATTCATAACCACAAGTATGCAATACTGCAGGAACTATTCAAAACGATGCTTCACCACTTGATGACTGGCCAAATCCGTCTCGCAGATCTCGATATTGATGTGAGCGAAATCCAACCATGACTAAAACACTCGCAAGCGAAATAGGCACAGTGCAGTTTCCGCTGATCAAGCATGCTGAGGAAATCGGCTGGACGGCCGTATCCGACACGGAGGCCTTACGTCTGCGCAGTGGCGAGGCAGGGCTCTTTTTTCAAAAAGAGTTGGAGGAGGCTCTGCTCCGGCTGAATCCAGGAGTTGTCACCACAGATAACGTGCAATCCATCATTCAGCGCATGGAGAGTGTCCCGAACACCATCGAAGGCAACCGCGAAATCCTCGAATGGCTGCGCGGCAACAGGACAATTTATGATGAAAGCGAGAAACGGTATCGGAACGTAACCCTGGTGGATTTTGGGGAGCTGATAAAAAACGTCTACCACGTTACCTACGAATGGACATTCCGAGCCTTGAACAAGAAAGGCAATCGTGCGGATGTGATGTTTCTCGTGAATGGAGTCCCGGTTGCCATTGTCGAGAACAAGAACCCGAAACTGCCGGACGCGATGGAACGCGCAGTAAAGCAACTCCGGCGGTATGAATTGGAAACACCTGAATTGCTCACGATGCCGCAGGTCTTCAATGTCACGCACCTGATCGAATATTTCTACGGCGTCACATGGAACTATTCGCGAAAAAATATCTTCCGCTGGAAAGAGCAGCCATCCGAAACGTATAAGCAAGCCGTCCAGGCTTTTTTTGATCGCTCTCTGTTCCTGGCAATGCTGAAGGAGTGGATTCTTTTCTTCCTGAAAGACGATGAATTACAGAAAACCATCCTGCGTCAGCACCAGACGCGGGCGGCGGTAAAAGTGGTGCGGCGCTGCGGCGATCTGCAGAAGAAGACAGGTCTCATCTGGCATACGCAGGGTTCCGGCAAGACGTTCACGCTGATTACGGCTGCGCGGCTCATTCTGGAGAACAAGAAAGATTTCCCCGGCGCCACGGTAATGGTCGTTGTCGACCGGAACGAGCTCGAAGGCCAGTTGTCCGGCTGGATTGAACGGCTTGTGGGCGAGATGCAGGGGCGTGATATAAAGATTGCCACCGCAGACAGCCGCGCCAGGCTTCAGGACATTCTCGATCAGGATTTCCGGGGACTCATCATTTCGATGGTTCACAAGTTCAAGGATATCCGCAAAGACTCGTGTACGCGGTCGGACTTTTTCGTCCTCATCGACGAGGCGCATCGTTCGATGGGTGGCGACCTTGGCAATTACCTCATGGGTGCGCTGCCGAACGCCACGCTGATCGGCTTCACCGGCACGCCGATAGACAAGACAGCGTACGGCAAGGGTACTTTCAAGACATTTGGCAAGGAGGACGATAAAGGGTACCTCGACAAGTATTCCATCAGGGAATCCATCGAAGATGGAACGACGCTCAAGCTTCGGCACACGCTTGCGCCGAGCGATGTTCGGCTTCCCGACGACCTGCTCGAAAAGGAGTTCTTTAGCCTGATCGAAACCGAAGGCGTCAGCGACATTGATGAGTTGAACCGCATTCTTGATCGTGCGGTGCATTTGAAGGCGTTCCTGAAGGGAAATGACCGCGTCGAAAAGGTGGCGGCGTTCATTGCCGATCATTTCAAGAAATTCGTCGAACCGCTTGGTTATAAGGCTTTCGTTGTTGCGGTTGACCGCGAAGCATGCGCGCTCTACAAACGCGCGCTTGACAAGCATCTGCCTCCGGAGTATTCCACCCCGATCTATACGAAAAATGCCGCGGACGCTATTGACCGTCCTCTTGTCGCGGATATGCAGTTGGACGAGAGCAGCGAGAAAAAGGAGCGCAAGAAGTTCCCGAAGCCTGACCAGATGCCGAAGATTTTCATTGTCACTGACAAGCTTCTGACCGGCTATGATGCGCCCATCCTGTATTGCATGTATCTGGATAAGCCGATGCGCGACCATGTGCTGCTGCAGGCCGTCGCGCGGGTTAACCGCCCGTACGTGGATGCTGAGGGCGTCGAGAAACCCTGTGGCCTCGTAATCGACTTCGTGGGTGTTCTCAAGGAATTGAATAAGGCGCTCGCGTTCGATTCCGATGAAGTGAGCGGTGTGATCGAAGACCTTGACGTGCTGTTTGCCCGCTTCAAGGAATTGATGGCCGGTCCGGGCAAAAAATATTTGGAAGCAGCCGGCAAAGGAGGCGGTAACGACGAGAAGCTGGACAGGCTGCTGTACGAGGAATTCATGGACAAGGATAAACGACAGCAGTTCGCCGATTTCTTCAAAGAACTGGAGACACTGTATGAGATTCTGTCGCCAGACCCGGAACTGAGAGACCATATAGAGGACTACAACCGCCTGGTGGATATTTACGTCATGCTGCGAAATGCCTATGGCAAGAAGACCATGTTTTACGGCGACATAGCGCACAAGACGGAGATGCTGGTTCGTGACAGCGCCGAAGCATATCTGAACGAAATGACCAAAACCGTCGAATTCGACGCGGCGGCGCTGGAAGCATTGAAAAAGAAGAAGGGACCGGACAATCCGAAGATCGTCAACCTCGTGAAGAGCCTGACGCAAGCGGCCAACGAGCGGGGCGAGAAGGAGCCGTATCTAATTTCCATTTCCGACCGCGCCGAGGCTGTCATGGCGGCTTTGGAGGATCGCCAGGTATCGACAAAAGACGCCATGGAGAGAATAGAAGCCTTAATGCGGGAGAAGTTTGAAGCTGAAAAAGCGCGCAAGGAAAGTGGCCTTGATCCAGACACATTCGAAGTGTTCTGGCTGTTGAAACAGGAGAAGTTGCCGGACGCCGAAGCAATCGCAAAGGAAATTACGGCTGCTTACGAACGCTTTCCGAACTATGCCACGAACACCGACGAGCAGCGTCAATTGAAAATTGAGATTTACAACTCTTTGCTTCGCGTCGTCAGTCCGAAGCGCATGGTTGACCTGACTGAAGCGATTTTGAGATTACGCCGTCAATGAAAAAGCAGAAAGAGAAAAATGCCCAGGAAGCTCAACAGTTCAAGGAAAAAGTGGTATCCTGGGCCAAAAGGATAAAGGTTCAGCCGGAGCAGGTGCGCCTGCAAAAGATGACCCGCAAATGGGCTTCCCACTCGACAAGTGGCCGAATGACGTTTTCAACTGATCTCTTGAACGAGTCGGACCGTTTTCAAGATTATGTCATTGTCCACGAACTGCTGCATATGAGAATCCCAAATCACGGAAGACTTTTCAAGAGCGTTCTTTCCGCATACGTGCCGGAGTGGCGGAGATGCACTTGTGTACAGTTTGACTCAAAGTAGCTGGGAGGATGCAGAGTTGAAGCAAAGTTGATATTTTGACTATGAATCACCTCCCCAATAACCTCATATTCCCAGAAACTCTTTTGCCTTCTACTCTCCGAGCGCATGCCAGCGACTGACTACAGAAGAAATCATTATGTACCCGAGTGGTATCAGCATCGTTTTTTGTTGAATGATGTTCGGGAAAAGAAATTCTATTATCTTGATTTGCATCCTGATAAGGTTGTTAATGGAAAGCGAAAATACCAGCGGAGGTCTTTACTCAGATGGGGTCCTCCCAGATGTTTCAGGGAGGAGGATCTCTATACAACCAGATTTGGACAGTGGGAGTCGACGGAGATAGAGCAGAAATTTTTCGGACGGATTGATTCGCTGGGTAAGCCTGCGGTGGAGCATTTTTCCACCTTTGAACATCCGAGTGTTGACGAGCCATCGTTTCATAACCTACTACTGTTTCTCAGCATTCAAAAGCTCCGGACCCCCAAAGGACTGGCAACGCTGGCTGATTTGGTAAAGCTGTCGGACAAAAACCTTGTCTTACTGAAAGTGCAGGAATTGCAGCAACTCTTCTGTGCTTTCTGGACTGAAAGCGTTTGGAGCATCGTCGATGCTTCTCAGTCCGAGACCAAATTCCTCCTTTCGGACCATCCTGTAACTGTGTACAATGGCGGCTGCTTTCCTGGCTCCAAATGGTGCCAAGGACATCGCGATCCTGGCGTATGGCTTACCGGCACCCATACATTATTTCCTCTGAATCTGGAGAAGATGCTCATTTTCACGAACCTATCGTGGGTACGAAATCCATACGCGAATCCATTAGAGTCACGCCCAAATCCGGCCCCGTTTCGGACAGCGATCTTTAACTTTCTGCAGATCCAGACAAGGAGGTCTCTCACTGAAAGAGAGGTCATCGAAATCAACTATATAATAAAGAAAAGAGCATACAGGTATCTCGCCGCCGCAAAAGAAGAATGGCTATATCCGGAGAAAAGTCTATCTACTCAACATTGGAGTAAATTCGGAGATGGCTACCTACTCATGCCAGATCCCCGTTCGGTTACCTTTACCACCGGCATGTATGTCGGCTATCAAGACGGGACCTCCATCGGTTTTGACGAGTACGGAAGGAAACCTTGGCAAAAAGGATATCAAAACAAGGAACAACAAGAAAGGGAATGGGAGACCTTCCAAGCCTTCAAAGGAGAGTATGCAAGGCTCTTTGGCCCAAAACGCCGGGGGAGGGCTTTTGAAGGCATGGAATTAGATAACGAGGAAGATAGCCAGGAGTATCACTCCTATAACCTAAAGCTAGAACAAAAGTATGGCAAGTTCAGACATAAGCCCAAGAGGAAAAGGAAAGGCTAGAGGCGTCTACTTTCAGATCTTATCTCCAACATCCTTTTTGATCTTCTTGGCGAGCAGGCCAAGCTTGTCTTTCGGATAAGGATTGATTTCGAAATCCTGAAGTGATTTTACTGCCTTTTTTTCTTCAGGACCCATGTCTTCAGAAGCATAGATAAGTGCAGAAAATTGAGCTTTCTTATGCTTCCGCCTGATGTCGAGCGATTCGGCTATCAAGCGTAGGGTATTGTTTTTCTTGTGGTCATCGGACACAGCAAGGTTGAGCGTTTCGATGTAGTTCGGAATTCCATTGCGATAAGCAAAATCAACTATATATTCATATCCCTTTCCTGAAACTCTTTCCTGCTCCATTAGAAGGGTCAATACCTTCTCTTCTTGAAATTGCCTTTTGAATTCTCTCACGATTCTCTGATGAGTTGGAGCTTTTTCCTCAGGTTTGGTTTTTGAAGTCACGTACATCTGAAAGAGCTTCTTCAATTCTTCTTCAGGATCATCACAAAGGGAAGCCTTGGGTTGAGAGATTTCAATATGATTGCTGTAGTCATGCAACAGCTTCGCCAAAAAAGTATCGGCTTCTTGTGTACTTGAACTTCGAAAGAGATCGGCATAATATTCTTCACCGGATCTGCCTAGCCTTTTACGAAGGTCTTTTGCTATTCCACGCACTATGTCCACATTTGCGTTTGGGAAGATTCTCGATATCCGAGCAAGATCCGAGGAAAAATGAAAATCAACAAACCGCCGCTCCCGACATTCCAGGACAATGCCGACATTCACGAACTCGCCCTTCACGAAATCGGGAACGAATCGAACGATAACATATTTGCACTTGCTATTCATTTCCCTCTCCTTTGTTTAAATGGAAAATGCCGCAGGTTTTTGTGAAAGCAAGCACGAAGAACCTTCCGCCTTTCAATAAGGAATGCCCTCAATGCTGCCTTTTCATTGGCGGAAAGACTCCATTCATCCGGCACGTCTTCCAATATTCTTGTTATTGCTGATTCTGGAAAAGCATTAATAGCCTCAAACCACTCATCAAAATCGGATGGCTCTTCAACTGTCTCCACAAGAGCAGGATGCATGCCAAATAACCTGTCTGTATATCCGCTTTCTCTTATAATATTCTCATTCCATGACGATCCTGTAAAGCACTGGTCGTGATCGATCATCAGATATTTGTAGCGTCTTTTCTTTCCGGTGCCTACCCAACTGACGAAAAGATTTCTGTCACGCTTCCTGTCATCATTCATGGTCCAAGTGTCAAAGAGTATACTCCCGGGTATGTCGCTGAGGTTGGTCACCTTCTTTATCAGTTCAGGAACGCCGTTTTGTCCGTCCTTGACAAAAGGAGAACCGAATTGAAGTCCGGCCTGGAGCCTTTCATTTGTCGTAGTCCATTCACAGGTTGCGGCATGATATCTCTTGCACAGGTCATTGGCTTCAATGAGTTCTTTGGAAAGTTCTACAATCTCCACCTGCAGACAAGGCAGCCCCAATTCCTCGGCAATCCTGCTTCCGACATAATCATTCACCAGTGATCTGAGCCTATGGGGATTATTCTTATACCTGATCACGAAGAGATCTCCTCCCTGGACGCGAAACAAGCGAGGGTCGGAATCCCCTGCTCCCATAGGCCTTATGTAGGCATCCGCTTTCCTTATGTGACACCCCGCGGGATAGGTGATCAGAAGAGTTCAAGCGACTGCGGGATACTTCCACCAAGAACATCCTATCACGCTTTGACGACTATTTTCAAACTTAGACCCAAGGAAAAATCCGGTGTATGATAGCCCAATCACTTTTGTGCCTAAATAAGAGCGTCAGGCCCGATAACCAGCGCCCCTGCGGACGGATGCGGACGCAAGAACGCAATGTTGTATTATATTCTCTATTTTATTTTCATGTGGGCGTTATATAGGAAATATGCGTTCTTGCGTCCGCATGTGTCCGCATCATAGTAACGCGTCCTCCTCAATCAGAACGATATCCTTCCAGATTCGCGTTCTGTTGTGGCCCGACCGGTCCTGTTCGTATCCCCTCTCCTTCAGCCGCATACCGAGCGTTCTGGCGCAGAGGGGCCGTTCGCCGTTCTTTTCGCACCAGCGGTTATACGCTTTCGAGAGCGCGGAGCTCGTGTTCTGAGCACCGGGCTCCACCTTCGTGCATTCAGCCAGAAAGTCGCCCAGGATGTCCATGTCGGAGCGGTAGGCGCCGGTGGCGGCCGTGACCTCGTCGGGCTCCATCAACGTGAAATGACGCCAATCGAGCGCGCCGTCAACACACCACCGAAGAATGCCCGCCGCCTCGGATACCAGTTTCGCGGCCAGTGAGCGGTCCTGCTCGGACTCGGGAATCTGCACGCGGAACGGAACAAGATCGATCCGCCGCCAGATGGCATGCTCCGCGCCCCGGATGATCGGCAGATGGTTTCCCGCCAAGAAGACCTTGTGGGTCGGCTCGAACTCGAAGTAGTCCTGCCGCATCTTGCGAGCGGCCAGGCGGTCGCCGCCGGTCAGCTCCTTGACGAGCACCTCGGCCATGCGCTTGCCCTGCTCGATCTCGGCCGTCACGGCCAATCGCACCCCCTGCAGCGACGCGAGCGCGGTCGGATGCGAGTCGCGCCGGTCGTCAAACAACAGGTCCGACGGCATCCTGCGGCCGTAGTCGCCCCACACGTGCAGGAGCGTATTAAGGAACGTGCTCTTCCCGTTCGCGCCGGTGCCGTAGAGGAAGAAGAGCTTTTGCTCGGACGTACGGCCGGTGAGCGCATATCCGCACATGCGCTGGAGGAACGCCATCAGCTCGATGTTTCCGCCCATGATCCGCTCGAGGAACGCGCGCCAGGCGGGGCTGT
>QZKU01000033.1 GCA_003598085.1 Candidatus Abyssobacteria bacterium SURF_5 | reverse complement strand
TCTCGCGATGGACACCCTTGCCGTCCGGCTAGCAGTTCCCCCTGTCGGGCCTGCAAAGGACTTGCACCTTCAAGTGAGTGCGCCCTGCCGGGCACACCATGCAAAAAACCCCGCATCAATCGCTCGATGCGGGGTCTATGTGCAGAATAAATACGTGCGGGTTACAGTTTCTCGACGTTTTCTGCTTTCAGGCCTTTCGGGCTTTTCACGGTGTCAAAACGGACGCGGTCGTTCTCTGCGAGTGATTTGAAGCCGTTTCCTTTAATCGCCTCATGGTGCACAAAGACATCCGGGCCATTGTCCTGAGTAATAAACCCAAAACCCTTGCGGTCGTTAAACCACTTTACGGTTCCTTCTGCCATGCTGTTCCACCTCCTTTTCGTGGATTGAATAGGGTTCAGAGAAACAAAAAAGGCCCGCAAGAGCGCATCAAAACTCTCACGGACCTAAACCGAATGCTATTCGTTTTTGCTTATAAGAGCCTTACTCTGGATGATAGAATAGCACACTCCGGCCGGTTTGTCAAATCCGACCGAAGCGAGCAGTGGCGTCTGGCCCTGCAAGATTAGGAGAAGGTTGGCAAGTTCTTGCCTGCTCAAACACGAGTCGCATAATCGACCGCAGGTGCATGGTGAAGTCGCGGCCGCATGCTGAAATTGCAGGCGGCACGCGCAGTTAAATGATCTAAATTTAATTGAAATTCATGCTCAAAAGTGGTACGATTGGCAGAAAAGGAGTGGAGACGATTTTTCAGCGGGGGTGGGGCCGGGATTACGGCCGCTGATGAAGGAGTTTGATCTGCCAGCGGGTTACAGCGCGATTCAAGCCGGAGACACGTCTATCGCGGTGATGAGCCGCTATGCAGATGTTTTCTCCGGTTTCAAGTTATCCGACCCGCCGGAGCCGCATCCGCTCGGGCAAAGGGGGAGGGGTTTTTTGATCTCGATGGCGCTCGCTGCGGACGACTCGGAGCCCGCGCTGATCAGGCGATACCTGCGAGGCGGCATCCTGGGCCGTCTCCTAAAGGATTCGTTTGCGCGCATCGGGCGCGCGCGCCCGTTCAGAGAACTGATGATTTCCGAATATGCGCGCGCGGCGGGAGTGCCGACGCCGGAGATAGTGGCAGCCGTCGTTCAGAGGACCGGTCCGTTCACTTACCGCGGCGCTCTCGCGACGCGACAGATCACTCCGGGGGTCGACCTGCGGGAAGAGGCCCTGGCATATGCGCCCGACGACCGGCAGGCGATCGGAGAGAAAAGGCGCTGCATCAGCTCGCTCGGCCGGCTGATAGCGCGGATGCACGCGGCCGGCATCTACCATGCAGACCTGCATCTGAAGAATATCCTCAAATCGGGCGAGCAACTTTACCTTCTCGATCTTGACGGCGCCGCTATCCATGTTCCGCTGCCGGAATATAGAAAACGGATGAACCTGCTGAGGCTGTATCGGTCGGTCCAGAAGATAAACCAGCGCAGGCGGGTGATCACTCGCACGGACCTGCTGCGGTTCGTTCATGCATATGCCGCCGCCTCGCAGACGGCGGAAGAAGACTTGTTGCAGGATATAAAGAAGATGTTGCCGCTGTGGCGGCTGAAGTGGCGGCTTTCGGACTTGTTGAAGGTATAATGCGATGCAAGATGTAAGAGTTGGCGATATCGTGATCGGCCACGGGCGGCCGCTCGCGCTGATCGCAGGGCCGTGCGTGCTAGAGGAAGAGAGCATTACCTTCGAGACCGCCCGGTTTCTGGCAGGCCTGCGCGACAGGCTCAGTGTTCCGGTCATTTTCAAGTCGTCTTATGAGAAGGATAATCGCGGCTCGGAGAAGTCCTATATCGGGCCCGGCGTGATCGAAGGCTGCAAGACGCTCAAGAAGGTCAAGCGGGAATTCGGGCTTCCGGTGCTATCCGACGTGCACCGGCTGAGCGATATCGACGTCGCGGCCGAATATCTCGACGTGCTGCAGATACCCGCATATCTGTGCCAGCAGACCAGCCTTCTCTTGAAGGCCGGGGCGGCGGGCAAGCCGGTAAACGTGAAGAAGGGGCAATTCATCGCGCCCGACGGCATGTCGAGCGCAGTCGGCAAGATCTTGAGCACCGGCAACAACCAGATACTATTGACCGAGCGCGGGAGCTGCTTCGGTTACAACAATCTGGTTAGCGATATCTGCTCGATTCCGGTCATGCAGGCGCTCGGGTTTCCGGTGGTGTTCGACGCGACGCACATCGTGCGCGTGTACGGACTGCCGAGCAAGGACCCGCGGGGCGGCAAGCCGGAGTATGTGCCGCATCTGATGCGGGCCGGCGTGGCGGCGGGCAGCAACGCGCTGTTCCTTGAATGCCATCCCGCGCCGATGAGCGCCAAGTGCGATGCCGCCAGCATGATCCCTCTCGCGGAAATGCAGGCGTTGATGGAGCAGGCCCTCGAGATTGCGGAGGTAGTGCGAAAGCGGAAGTTGGCTTGAAGAAGAAAGGATATACCTGAACCAAAGGGGAGAAAGGGAGAATGAAAATTTTTGTTGATACGGCCAATGTAAAGGCGATCAAGGAGGCGATGGCGCTCGGGATCGTCGATGGTGTTACCACCAATCCGTCGCTTGTATCCAAAGAGGGCGATGACCCGGAGCGCATAATCAAGGAAATCTGCAAAGTGGTCGAGGGCCGGCCGGTAAACGCGGAGGTTCTCAGCCTCGACAGCGACGGCATGGTGAAAGAGGCGCGCGGAATCGCGGCCTGGGCCGATAACATTGTCATAAAGATCCCCATGATGAAAGAGGGGCTCAAAGCGGTAAAGATCCTCGCCGATGAAGGGATCAAGACCAACGTTACCCTCATTTTCTCGGCAACCCAGGCGATTTTGGCGGCAAAGGCGGGCGCCTCATACGTCAGCCCGTTCGTGGGCCGGCTGGATGACATCAGCACCGACGGGATGGACCTGGTCGCCCAAATCGTCGACATCTACGGCAATTATCCGGCAATCGAGACCGAAGTCATCGTCGCCAGCATCCGCCATCCGATCCACGTCATCGACGCGTGCCTGATGGGGGCGGACATCCTGACGATTCCGCCGAAGGTGCTTGAGATGATGGAGCGCCATCCGCTGACGGACAAGGGCATCGAGCTGTTCCTTCAGGACGCGAAGAAGTTCAAAGCAGGAGTTCGGGAAAAGTCGACCGTCCGATGATTGAGCGACTGGTTTTGTCCCGGACTCCGATCCGGGAGCAGGAATCCAGGGTCTGCACCATCTGGCGATCAGAAAAAGAGAAGCAACGGGTTGGGCAAGAGGCCCTTGATTTTCAGGTTTTCAGCCCAAAATTCAGAACTGACCTGACCCGAAATGAATCATGACAAAACTCCCGATTTCGGCATATGTCATTACCCTTAATGAAGAGAAGAACATTCGGCGCTGCCTGGAGAGCCTGCGCGATTTCGAAGAGATCGTCGTTGTTGATTCGTTCAGCAAAGATGCGACCGTTGATATCTGCCGAGAGTACACGGACAAGGTGTATCAGCATGAGTGGCCGGGGCACACGAATCAATATGTCTATGCCGTCTCGCTGACTTCGCATGAGTGGGTGTTCTGGATCGATGCCGACGAGGTGGTCTCGCCGGAACTCGCCGAAGATATTCGGCGGGTATTCGCGAACAGCGCCCCGCAGGATTACGACGGCTACTATGTCTCCCGCATGACGTTTTACCTCGGACGCTGGATTCGACACGGGGCGTGGTATCCCGATTACAAGCTCAGGCTGTTCCGCAAGAGCTCGGGCAAATACGTTAATGATGATCCGCACATGAGCGTGATTGTCGAAGGAAGGACGGCCCGGCTGAACGGAAAGCTCTTGCACTACTCGATGGCGAGTTTCTCCGATCATCTGCGGCGGCTTGATTCGTACACAGACATTTATGCGCATAACCAGATAAAGTCGGAGGCATCATTTCCGCTGTTTTCGATGCTGACCCGACCGCCGCTCAGATTTCTGAAATCGTACGTACTCAAGGCCGGCTTTTTGGACGGCATGCCCGGCTTGATCGTTGCGGCCATGTCTGGATTCACGGTTTTTGCGCGCTACGTCAAATTCTGGGAGAGAAAGCATTCCTAGCAATGTCTCGCCGCGATAAAAAGCGGGTGCGCCTTGGATCCGGCCGCATCGCTTGCGAATCGAAAATATGCCGTTAGAACGATATGATGAATTCGAGCTGCTGGGCCATCATTGGATAGTCAAGTCCGGAATCGTGCAAACGGTCAGGGAGAAAGTCATTCCAGCCATATTTGCTGACAAGCGGCCTCATTTGCGCGTGATCAAGCAAAAGTTTCTCCGCGACCTGTATATTTACCCGGAGGATTCGCCGGAAGTTTTCATCAAGGTCCATAAACACAGGAGGCGGGCTGAAAGAATAAAGAGTCTTGTCAGGCGCTCGAAAGCGCATGCTGAATGGAGCATGGGCTGCCGAATGTTCGAGGCCGGCCTGCCGGTGGCCGAGCCGTATGGATATGGCGAAAAACGCTCGCGGGGACTTGTTACCAGTTGCATTCTCCTTCAGCGGGCACTGCCGGAATGTGAGGCATTCAATTCATTTGTCGTCAATTCGGCCGGCGATCCCACAACCGTCAAACAGGTCCTGAGGTCGCTCGGGGAATTGATTGGCCGAATGCATTCGCTCGGTTTTTGGCATCCGGACCTTCATGCGGGAAACCTTCTTGTCGGCCCGGAACCGGAGAAAAAAATCTGGCTCGTGGACCTTCATGCCGCCGGAGCGGCCGATTCGGTCTTGCGTCGCCGGCGACTCGCCGATCTGACAAAGCTGGTCTTTTCTTTGAGAGATATCTTGACCGAGCCTCAACTGCTTGAAATCCTTCACGGCTACGATCCGGAAGCGGATGAGAAGGCGACACTCAATTTGCTCCGACGGCTCCAAAGAGGGTCCGATTGGTT
Source organism: Candidatus Abyssobacteria bacterium SURF_5 (assembly GCA_003598085.1). Lineage (NCBI taxonomy): Bacteria > Pseudomonadati > Candidatus Hydrogenedentota > Candidatus Abyssobacteria > Candidatus Abyssobacteria bacterium SURF_5. Next base: position 25,730 of record QZKU01000033.1, on the reverse strand, counting down.
ATACAAGCGCCACATACGAAGCCGATCCAAGAGATGCCTGAAAACGAGCGGCGGTTTCGTGGTGGAGAAGCTTGGGGATCTTACGCTGTACAGGAAGCGGTCGTTTGACGGGCGATCGGTCCTGACTGCAATCGATCGGCATGAGAAGCTTACCTCTGCCGAAGGCCCCGGTCTTGTGAAGGCGACCCCGAAGATGGCGCTCACGGCGTTTGCGATGGAAAGCGGAGGCAGCGAAAAAATATACGTGAAGGAATTCCTAAATATTGGATTCGTAAAATTCCTGGAGGACCTTTTTTATACGCACAAGGGGAAGAGGGCATGGAAGGTCGGCCACCGTCTTAATCTGCTCGGGGTCCCATGCGCCGAGCTCATTGCGCTGGCCGAAAAGCGCGCTTTCGGCTTCCTGACCAAGAGCTATTTGCTCATGAGGGAGCTTCCGGACTCGATCCAGCTTGACACACTGCTGGTTCGAAACTATTTCCGGCTTGATGGCCGCCTGAACAGGGATGAATTCTTAAGGAAAAGACGGCTGATCGAAGCCACCGCTCGATCTGTTCGAGCCCTCCATGACAGAAAAGTGTATCACAAGGATTTGTCTGCCAAGAATGTCCTCGTGGGAACGAAAGCAGACGGAGACCATACATTTTACGTTGTCGATCTGGACAGCATCCAGTTTCCGAGGCGCTTGTCTCTGCGGCGGCGCATCAAGAACCTGGCGCAGCTGACCGGCGTTTCCGATTGCGTGACAGCGACGGATAGACTGAGATTCTACATGAGATATTTCGAGAGAGAAAGTCTTTCATTGAAAGATAAAGTGGTTGTCGCCGGTATTTGCCGGATCAGCCGACGCAGATTGATGCGCGCGCGAAAGGCAGATCAGCAGCGGCGGGCGGAATGGGCGGCAGAGGGGAACCGGGGTGAAGATTCTTCATCTCTTCAGCAACATTAAACTCACCGGTCCCGCCGAGCCGGCGGTAAATCTCTGCGCGTCCTTGAGATCGCTGGGATACGATGTGCAGTTTGCCTGCGGCCGTCCCCATGTCAGCGGCGGCAGCAGCGTCGAGAAGGCGGCTCTCGAAAGAGGTCTCGAACCGATTACCGCTTTTCGGCTGAGCAAGCACATGAGCATCAGGCACAATCTGCGCGACATGAGAAAGCTGCCTTCGTTCCTGCAGGATGCGCGGATCGACATGGTGCACGCGCATCTTGATAACGACCATCTGATAGGCGGCCGTGCAGCACGCAAGGCGAATCGAAACCTTCTCGTCGTGCGAAGCAGCTATTCCGGCGAAGGCATGAAATCTTCTTTGCGAGGCAGGTACTTGTTGCATGAATGCACCGATGGACTCGTGGTGGCGTCTGAGACTGCGAAAGCGAACGTCCTCGCCGGGTTCAGGTTCCCCGAAGAGCGAATCTGGGTAGTCCCCGGCGCAGTTGACACGGACCGCTTCGACCGAGCCAACGTTTCAGCGGACTTTCGGTCCCGCCTCGGATTGTCTGAACAGGATTTTGTTCTCGGGGTCGTGGCGAGGATTCAGCCCCACCGCCGGTTCGACGTCATCCTGAAGGCAATGAAGAGCGTTTCCCTCTCGGACCCGCAGGTGAAGCTCCTGATCGTCGGCCGCGGCACGCGCATGAAACAGGTCGCGGTCGATCCGGTCAGAGAGATGGGCCTCGAAAACCAGGTCAAGTTTGCCGGCTACCACGTGGGACAGGATTATGTCAACACTATCGCATGTTTCGATTCTCTGATCTTTCTGATGCCCGGCACCGATGGAACATGTCGGGCGGTCAGAGAGTCTCTCTCTATGGGCATCCCTGCCATAGTCGCGAGGCGCGGGATGCTGCCGGAAATAGTGGATCATGCCGTGAACGGACTTGTGATTGAGGATTCTCCGGACAGCCTCGCCGCAGCCGTCAGGTATCTCGCGCGGGATCGAAACACGGTCGCTTCGATGTCCGAGCAGGCCCGAAAGAAGGCCCGCGAGAAGTTGGGACTGGATCTTCAGGCCCGGAAAATAGCGGACATCTATGAGAAAATGAGGAATCTGGGAAGGCGAATGGGTCGTGAATGAAATGCAGGTGCTCGCAGGAAAGCAAATCAAACAGACTGTGACGCAATCTCCCGGCACAGATTTTGATCGCCGCACGGAGGCGGAAGCGGCTGCTCTCACCGTTCTGATATCGGATTTCCATCGTCACGGAGGAGGACATACCGTCTATACGGTTATCCTCTCAAAAGGCTTGCAGGCCCTCGGACACAGGCCGATCGTGGCATGTCCCCCTGCCAGTCATCTCGCGATTGAATGCGCCAAAAACTCTATAGAGGTTTTCGACATATTTCGGTTTGACCGAGGTTTTTCGCCCGTCAGCTTTTACCTGGATCTCGCCGCACTCGAATCCATGAAGAGAAAAAACAGGATAGATGTCCTTCATGTCAGCGGCTCGAGAGACCACTGGACGATGGCCGCTTCCAACTTGTTTTCCGCTGAAAAGCTGCCTCTCGTTCGCACGCGCCACAGCACCAAGGAGGTAAGGGACAGCGTTTTCAATCGCTATCTGAACCGGAAACTCACGCACCGCACTATTTCTGTGTGCCATTACGTGAAGGAAATGCTCTTACAATCCCCGGTGTTCAATGGAACCGATATAGATGTGATCCATAATGGCGTCGAACTGGAGGCCTTTCGTCCAATGCCGCCCGACAGACGGATAGTGGACGAGTTTCAGATAACGCCCGCCGACTTTGTCATCGGCATCGTTGGGCGGTTGGACTGGGACAAGGGGCACAAGTATCTTTTCGAGGCGGCGGCTCCGTTGATAAAAGGAGAGTACAAAAACGTTCGAATCCTCGCTGTCGGTTTCGGCAGAGAACGTGAGAATCTGGAGGAAATGTGCCGGCAACTGGGAATCGCTCACCGGGTGAATTTTCTCGGACATCGCCTGGACATGAGGGAATTGATCTCCGTCTTCGATATAGGCGTTCATCCTTCGATCGGGATCGATACGTCGTCATATGCGGTAAAGGAAATGATGGCGATGGAGAAGCCGGTGGTCTGCTCGAGCTACGGAGGGCTGAAGGAGATCGTCGAGGACGGGACAACCGGTTATCTGGTTCCGCCGCACGATTCGGCCGCTTTGCGAGCCGGCATCAAGCGCATGCTCGATTCGAAGGAGTTGCGCGAGTCGATGGGAAGGGCAGCCAGAAGACGGGTGGAGCGCGAATTCAGCGCCGAGGTGTTCGCTCGAAAGACACTTCGGGTGTATGAAAACGCGCTGGAATCGGTTCGAAAGCCGTTAGGGAGCGTAAAGGTCAAATGAGGATCGCTATCGACGCCAGCTCCGCCGCCATCGAGCAGAAAACAGGAGTGGCCAAATACATCACTCGTCTGATTGAGAATCTCGAGGCGCTCGATGATGACAACGAGTATGTCGTGTATTACCGCCTGTCCCGATGGAAGAGGAGGGCGAACTTTTACCGGCCGCGGAAAAGAACGACGAAAGTTAAATTTTTCCAGGAGCCCTTTTTCCGGGGCCGCGGCATTGACGTGTTTCACGGACTGGATGCGCGGCTGCCAGAAATTCGTGGTCCGAAGCTGATCGTTACCATCCACGACCTGTTCTCACTGGTTTCCGACGAGTTCGCCGATGAGAGGTTTCGGAAAAAGAAGATTGCGCGATATCGGGATATCGCTGAGAGGGCCGACGGCATTATCTGCGTTTCCGAAAGCACGCGGCAGGATTTCATTCGCTTTTTTCCGGAGGCTGAGCCGAAGACCCACGTTGTATATCACGGCGTGGACGAGCAGTTCTTCCCCCGGACCGAAGAGGAAATCGAGCGAATCAAAAAGAAGTATGGAATTCGAGCCGATTACCTTCTCCATGTGGGCGAAATCTCGAAGCGGAAAAACCTCTTGCGCATGTTCAAAGCCTTTCGGTCGGCGAGAGAGCGGTTGGGCGAAGACCTGCAATTCGTGGCGGCGGGCAAACTCTCGCATGGACACGAGGACGTGATACGCTATCTGAACGAAAATGGGTGCTCCGATCAAATCCTGCTGACCGGCTATGTTCCGGACGAGGATCTGCCGGCGCTGTACAGCGGAGCGAAATTGCTGCTTTTCACGACCCTCTATGAGGGTTTTGGACTGCCCATACTCGAGGCGCTCGCGTGCGGGACACCCGTCGTGACGTCGGATGTATCCTCAATGAACGAGATAGGAGGCGCCGATACCGTACGAGCGAATCCCCGCTCGGAGGGAGCGATAGCGGAGAAGATAGTTGATGTCCTGAGCCGGCCGTACGAAGTGCGTCAGGAATCCGGTAATTCGGTATTGCTAATGCAGACCGCCGATTGGCGGGAAACGGCGAGGGCCACTCTTGCCGTCTACCGCGCGATTCGCGAATTCTGATACCTACACGCGGCAAACAGGGAATAGAAAAATAGAACTGAAAGCTACAGGCTCGCAAGAATTAATTTGGTTGGAAAGATTCGGCGATTGAGGTGATGACGGAATGAAGGTCGTGATTCTTGCCGGCGGTTTCGGGACGCGGCTGGTCGAAGAGACCGAAATCAAACCAAAGCCAATGGTGGAAGTAGGCGGCCGTCCCATCCTGTGGCACATCATGAAGCATTACGGCCACTACGGCATGAATGAGTTTTTCATCGCCCTCGGGTACAAAGGGGATTTCATCAAGCGGTATTTCCTCGATTACTACACGCTTTCCGGCGACATGACCATCAACCTGCGCAGCGGCAACCTCGAGACCCATGGAAACAACTCCGAAGATTGGACTATCCATCTCGTTGACACGGGCCTGAACACGCTGACCGGAGGCAGAGTAAAACGGCTGGAGCAGTTTTTGAGAGGCGGCACGTTCATGGTGACTTACGGCGACGGCGTGAGCGATATCGATCTGGCCGCGCTCGCGCAGTTCCACAAAGCGAAGGGAAAACTCGCAACCGTGACGGCGGTGCGTCCGCCAGCCCGTTTCGGCGGCTTGATTTTTAACGGCGACCTGGTGGCCGAGTTCACCGAGAAACCGCAAATCGGCGAGGGCTGGATCAACGGAGGCTTTCTGGTCTTCGAACCCGAAATCTTCAGGTATTTCGAGGGCGACAACACCAGCCTTGAAGCCGATTTGCTCGAGCGCCTGGCCGCGGACGGCGAGCTTGCGGCCTACCGCCACAACAGTTTCTGGCAGTGCATGGACACCATGCGCGACCTGCGACTTTTGCGCAGCCTTTGGGAAAATGGAAACCCGCCATGGAGAGTATGGCAATGAACGGCAGCGGTCGAGAACAGTGGTGGCTGGATCGAACCGTCCTCGTGACCGGCGCCTCCGGCCTTGTGGGCAGTTGTCTTACCCGAAAGCTGCTCGATTTGAAGGCGGACGCGGTCTGCCTTGTGCGCGACTGGGTTCCGCAAAGCGAATTCGTGCGAAGCAGTCTGATGGAGAAAGTCAAGGTCGTTCGCGGCGACGTGACTGACCGGAAACTGCTCGAACGAATCATGGGCGAATACGAAATCGACACCATCATTCATCTTGCGGCTCAGACTATCGTCGGGATTGCAAACAGAAATCCCATATCAACCTTTGAAGCGAATATCGCCGGCACGTGGAATCTGCTGGAGGCCGCCCGGCGCAGTCCCACCATAAAACAGATAGTGCTCGCCTCGTCAGACAAGGCATACGGAGCGAACGATCACCTGCCGTACAACGAGACCTGCCCGCTCAAGGGAACGCACCCGTACGACGTCAGCAAATCGTGCGCCGACCTGATCGCGCAGTCCTATGCGAAGACATACCGGCTTCCCGTCGCAATAACGCGCTGCGGCAATTTCTATGGAGAAGGAGACCTTAACTGGAATCGCATAATACCCGGGACCATCCGATCGGTCCTCCGAGGCAAGCGTCCGGTGATCCGGTCCGACGGCAAGTACGTCAGGGACTATTTTTATGTCGAGGACGGCGCCGAGGCCTACCTGCTGCTGGCGGAGCGGCTGGCGGCGGACGAACGGTTATACGGCGAAGCGTTCAACTTTTCGAATGAGACGCCGGTAACGGTGCTCGATCTCGTCAAAAAAATCATGATGCTTATGGAATCCTCGCTCGAGCCGGACATCCGCAACGAAGCCGTGAATGAGATACGCGAGCAGTTCCTGAACGCCGAGAAGGCCCGCAAGACATTCGGCTGGCGGCCTTCCTTCAGTCTCGAAGAGGGGCTCAAGCGGACTATTAACTGGTATCGAGATTTTCTGGGAACGCGCGCATGAGCAGCATAGAAGTTTGCCGATCGTGTGACAGCCCCTCGTTAGAGGTTATCCTCTCGCTGGGGCGGACGCCGCTTGCCAACGCACTGCTCGACGATGAACAGTTGAACAGGCCGGAACCCGAATACCCGCTCGAACTCGCTTTTTGCCCGGTGTGTTCGCTCGTTCAGTTAACGGAAACCGTTCCGCCCGATCTTCTGTTTCGCGAATACCTGTACTTCTCTTCCTTTTCGGACACGATGCTGAAACACGCGGAACAATTAGTGGAGGGATTGATCGAAAAGCGGCGGCTCGATGGGAAGAGTCTCGTTGTGGAGATCGCGAGCAATGACGGGTACCTGCTGCAGTACTACCACCGCAAAAAGATTCGGACGCTCGGAATAGAGCCTGCGGTAAACGTAGCCCGCGTCGCGCGGGAGGAGCGCGGGATACCGACCGTGTGCGAGTTCTTCGGGGAAGACCTCGCCCGCTCGCTTCGGGAAGACGGCAAGCAGGCGGACGTCATCCACGCACATAATGTGCTCGCTCATGCGGCCGATTTGAAGGGGTTCGTGCGGGGCATAAAACTGCTTCTCAAGGATGGAGGCGTCGCCGTCATCGAGGCGCCCTATCTTGTCGATCTGATCGAGCATTGCGAATTCGACACCATTTACCATGAACATTTGTGCTATTTTTCGCTGACCTCGCTGGTCAATCTATTCAGGCCGCATGATCTCAGCGTCGTTCATGTGGAAAGAATGCCGATTCATGGAGGGTCGCTTCGCCTCTTCCTGGCGAAGAATTCGCCGCAGGGCGCAGTCGTTGACGAATTGCTCCGGCAGGAGGCCGAGCGGGGAATCTCGCATGAAGCGTTTTACGCCGCCTTTGCCGATCGGGTGGGAAAACTGAAGACAGACCTGGTTGATATCCTCTCGGGGTTGAAACGGTCGGGCAAGCGGATAGCCGCTTACGGCGCCGCGGCAAAGGGAAGCACGCTGCTCAACTACTGCGGAATCGGGCGCAAGCTGATCGATTTCGTCGTCGATCGCAGCACCTACAAGCAGGGGCGCCACATGCCGGGCGTGCACCTGCCCATATATGCGCCCGAAAAACTTCTGGAGGAGGTGCCGGATTACGTGCTCCTCCTGACTTGGAATTTTGCCGATGAGATCCTGCGACAGCAATCGGAATACAGGCGGCGGGGCGGCAGGTTCATTATTCCCGTGCCGGAAGTGAGGGTTTTGTGATATTGAAGGAAACAAAGCTGGCCGGCGCTTTTGTTGTCGAACCCGAACGATTTGAGGACGTGCGGGGCTTCTTCGCCAGAATGTACAGTCCGAAGGAATTCGAGGCGAGGGGATTGAACCCGCGCCTGAGCGATTGCAGCATCTCGTTCAACAAGAAGAAGAACACGCTGCGGGGCATGCATTTTCAGACCGCGCCGTACGAGCAGGCGAAACTGGTTCGCTGCACGATGGGCGCGATCTACGACGTGATCATCGATCTGCGGCCGGAATCAAAAACCTTCAAGCAGTGGACAGCGGCCGAGCTGACAGCCGAAAACAGAACAATGCTGTATGTGCCCGAAGGATTCGCTCACGGGTTCCAGACGCTGAAGGATGACACCGAGGTGCTCTACCAGATGTCGGGACAATACGCGCCGGACCTCGCGTCGGGTGTACGATGGGATGATCCGGCTTTCGGCATTCAGTGGCCGGCCGCGCAAGAGCGGATCATTTTGGGCAGAGATCGGGAATATCCGGATTTTGTAATTTAATATGGCAAGCCTAGAAAAAATACATTATGCAAAACCCTCCGTGACAGATTTAGAAATTGCTTATGTTACGGATGCGATTACCAACGGGTGGGGCGAACATTGTTATGATTACATTACAAAATTTGAAAATGCGTTCAAGAAATACCTGGGCGTGGAGTTCGCGGTTGCGACATCTTCATGCACGGGAGCTCTTCATCTGGCGCTCGCGGTGCTGAATGTGGGATATGGCGACGAAATTATCATCGGCGACATCAATTGGATCGCTTCGGTCGCCCCGGTGGTATATCTCGGTGCAAAACCGGTGTTCGTTGATGTTCTCCCGGATTCCTGGTGCATTGATCCTGAAAGAATTGAGGAGGCCATTACGCCTCGCACAAAAGCAATAATAGCTGTTCATCTTTATGGGAATCTTGCGGAGATGGACCGGATAATGGCTGTGGCACGAAAGCATAATCTGTATGTTATAGAAGACGCCGCCGAGGCTCTTGGCTCGGAGTATAGAGGCAAGAAAGCCGGCTCCATCGCACACTTCGGTGTCTTCTCTTTTCACGGAACGAAGACAGTTTCCACCGGCGAGGGAGGCATGCTCGTAACAAATCAAGAGGATTTATTTAAGGCCGCATGCATTCTCGCAAATCATGGCAGGAATCCGGAAGTTAAGAAAATGTTCTTTCCCGACAGAATCGGGTATAAATATAAATTGTCGAATCTTCAGGCGGCGATGGGATTGGCGCAGGTCGAGCGAGTCGATGAATTGGTTTCGAAGAAGAGAGAAATCTTTTTCCAATACAGGAATAGTCTTTCAGTTCTACCAGAACTTTCATTTAATCCTGAGCCGCCGCACACAATAAACAGCTATTGGATGCCAACTGTCATCTTCGATAGGAAACTAAAAATAAATCGAGATCAGGTCATAAAACATTTCAAAGACAAATATGTCGATATGCGCCCATTCTTTTATCCGCTCTCTTCTCTCCCCATGTTTGATAAGAAGCTCACGAATACCGTCTCTTATGACACTTATGAAAGAGGCATTAATTTGCCGAGCTATTACGATTTAAATCAGGAAAATGTAGAATTTATCTGCAAGCAATTAAGGGATTTTCTGAAGGAAAAATGCAGGAAATGAAGAAGATAGTTTTATGGGGAGCCACGGGACAGGCTGTTGTTCTCGAAGAATTTCTCCCCCTATTGGGTTATCGTATCATTTCAGTCTTCGATAATGATGCTTCGGCGAGATCGCCTTTCCCCAACGTACCAATATATTATGGTATGTCAGGCTTTAAAGAATGGAAGGCCAGGAATAACTCGAAAGATGTTTACTGTCTCGTAGCCATAGGCGGACCAAATGGGAAGGACAGATTGGAAATCCAGAATTTTCTGGAAAAACAAGGACTCATCTCTGTTGTGGCTGTTCATCCAAAAGCATTCGTGGCAAGTACCGTGAAGATCGGCGCGGGAACTCAAGTATTAGCGAACTCTGCGATCTGCGCAAGGGCAAGCTTGGGTTTATCTGCTATAGTCAACACCTCCGCGAGCATAGATCATGAATGCGTTATTGGTGATGGAGTGCATGTTGGACCAGGCGCAACGCTTGCAGGATGCGTCTGGGTAGGAAACTGCAGCTTCATTGGAGCAGGTGCAGTTGTACTTCCTAGGATAAGAATTGGAGAACGTTCAATTATAGGCGCCGGTTCGATTGTCACAAAAGATATACCAGATGATACAGTGGCTTTTGGTGTGCCCGCAGAGATTACAGGAAAAAGAGATGGATATTATTGAACAGTTTCAAAAAGAAAGAAAAGAAAATATTGAACGGCTGGGCAAGAGTCAATATCTTAAACAAATGGGCATCGACTTCATTATTAAGACTGCCAAATATAAATACTCCTATAATTTCACATGGCTCGGCAGGCCTATAATACAGTTCCCCCAGGATATCCTTGCGATGCAGGAGATCATTTGGGAGGTCAAACCGGATTTGATCATTGAAACGGGCATAGCGCATGGAGGATCGATTGTTCTTTCTGCTTCAATGCTTGAGTTAATCGGTAAGGGAGAGGTTCTGGGAATCGATATCGACATCCGCCCGCACAACCGTAAGGCTATCGAGGAACATCCTCTATATAAACGCATTACGCTTCTTGAAGGTTCTTCCATTGCGTCCGAGATTCTCAGTAAGGTCGAGAATTTCGCGAAGATGAGGGATAAAATCCTGGTCTTTCTTGATTCCTCTCATACGTATGATCATGTCCTCGCAGAATTAAGAACTTATTCCAAATTTGTTTCAATAGGAAGTTATTTGGTAGTTTTTGACACGGTGATAGAAGACATGCCCGAGGAGCTTTTTAGTGGAAAACCTTGGAAGAAAGGCAACAATCCGAAAATCGCCGTCAGGGATTTTTTGAAAATGACTGATGCTTTCGTTGAAGTAGATGATATCCCGAACAAGCTTCTCATAACCGTTGCGCCTGGTGGCTATCTCAAAAGAGTCAGATAAATTTTGGCGACAATTCCTCAAGATACGAATAAGGCTCCGGATGTAACAATTGGTCTTCCCGTCTACAATGGGGAAAGCTATCTCCGGCAGGCGCTCGACTCGCTGCTCGCGCAGGATTATCCGGATTTCAAGCTGATCATTTCCGACAATGCCTCCACCGATTCCACCTCCGCCATCTGCCAGGAATACGCGGCAAAGGATCGTCGCATCGAATACCATCGGAACGAGCGGAATATCGGAGCTCTCGAGAACTTCAAGCAGGTGTTCCGGATGTCCGACTCGAAGTATTTCATGTGGGCGGCTCATGATGACCTGTGGCGCCCGTCCTACATTCGCAAATGCGTCGAGGCGCTCGAACAAAATCCGGATGCCGTGCTCGCGTACAGCGACATTCTGTTCATAGATGAGAATGGCGAGCCACTGGATATGCCTTATTCGTTCGGCGCCGGCGGCTGCGGTCTTGCGGGGCGCGTGGCCGCGATGGCCGCATCGAAGGGGCGCCACATTGGGTGGTACGAGATTTACGGGGTCATCCGAAGCGATGCCTTGAGGCAAACGTCTCTCCCGCGAAACGTCTTCGGGCCCGACGTGGTTCTCATGATGGAACTGTGTCTGCTCGGATCGTTCTTAAGGGTCCCGGAAAGACTTTTTCTCTATCGCATGGTCCGCAAAACGCCCAAGGAACAGTTGGATCAGCTCGCGCCGGAAAATGCCGACAAACCTCTGTCTCTGCCATATTCCGGACTTTGCGGAAATCTCTTGAACGTGATATGGGCCTCCAAGTTGAGTTTTCTCACAAAGTTTTCCCTGCACGGGGTCTTTATTGGCGCGTTGTGCCTTCGCAATCCGCGGTGGGTGAAGAAAATACAACTCGAAAAAACTTCTCTCCTCGCCGAGTCGCTGAAGATGGGAAACATCAAGGGAGGCGCGAAGAACCTGCTCCTCATCCTGGTCTGCACATTAGCTCGTCTTTCCGGAAAAACGTGGCTGGCGTTGGAAAGCGGCGGACGATACGTTAACAGGTTCTTTACGGGCGGCAAGAATCGACCACAGCGCATGAGCACCGGGTATTGAGATAGAGATGTCAGGCAATCCCCAAAAAGCGGTGACAATCGTTATCGCCAATTACAATGGACGGGCGCTGCTGGAGAAGTATTTGCCGCACGCAGTGGCCGCTGCCGACTATTATTCTTTCGACACGGAGATAATCGTGGTTGATGATGCGAGCATCGACGACAGCGTCGCCTATCTGGAGAAGCATCATCCTTCGGTCCGGGTGATTCGGCATGCGGTGAACCTCGGCTTCGGGCGGGCCAGCGATACTGGAATCCGCGCCGCCCGAAATCCTGTTGTCATTTTGCTCAATACGGACGTCTGCGTGAGGGAGGATTTCATTGCTCCTCTTGTCTCGCACTTCGCCGCTGATGATGTTTTTGCGGTGATGGCGATGTCTCTGAGAGAGGACGGTCATACGCCGGGCGAACTGGTCAAGGTTCCATTCTTCAAGCGAGGATATCTAAAGTTTGTGAGCTCCGAAAATGCGGATTTGCAGAAGGTCGTTTCAGAGAACGACGGTTTTCCTTCTTACTCATTTTATGCAGTCGGCGGACACTGCGCCCTAGACAGGGCGAAATATTTTGAGTTAAAAGGCTTTGATGAATTATATTATCCTTTCTATTTTGAGGACGTGGATTTGTGCTACCGCGGATGGAAGAGAGGATGGAAGACGATCTTTGAGCCAAGAAGTATTGTCTACCACTATCACGACTCGGGCTCGATCCGATCGAAGCACCGAGAGGCCTATATCGGCAATATCATTCGGAGAAACCGATTGCTCTTCGTCTGGAAAAACATAACATCGCCAAGGTACTTCTGCTTGAATCACCTGCTTCCTGTATTGTTCAGAAGCATTGCAGGAATTTTCGTGCTCGACGTGAGCTTCCTCAGGGCTCTTTTCGGAGCGCTCCGGCGGCTGCCGCTCGCGTTGAAGAGACGAAAAGAAGAAAAGCTGCAGGAGCGGATACTGAGCGACGAAGAGATATTCAAACTGATACTGTCTGGCTCGAAAAGCTTCAAAAAGGAACTGCTTCATGAAGTTGGCGCTTCTGCATCCATCCTTGACCAATAAGAGGGGCGCAGAGAACCTGATGATGTGGTTAAGCGGCGGGTTGGCCGCCAGGGGTCATGAAGTCACCCTTTTCACGGAAGCGATCGCTCGCGAGTTGTGGCCGGAATATTCGCCCGAAACGTTCGAAGTCCACCTGCTTCCACGAAGCGGGTTGAGGAGACTGCTCAAATCCAAGAGAGTCGCTGTCTTTCAACAAGTCTGGCGCCTATCAAAGCTTCTCGAACCGTTTGACATCATTGTTCCGTCGGTCCCGCCCTCGCATCTCTGGGTCACGCAAGCCAAAAAAATGAATCCGCGGATAAACGGACACGTCTTCTGGTATTTCGAAGGGCCGCTGCGCCGTTTCTACTGGAAAGTCACTGAGCGCCACTTGCTTGATCATCAGAAGCACTGTATTAACCCCAACTACAATCTCCACCTTTCCCGCGATATCGAATATCATGTCATGCGGGATCAGAAGAGAAAAAGGGAGAGGGAGTATTCGTGGGATAGAGAGGCGGCCGGCAGAATCGACCGAATCATCGCGTACAGCAGATTCAGCGCCGAGAGTTTTGAACAGGTTTTCAGCACGCCGGTTTCGGTTTGTTATCCCGGGATTCCCTGCGGCCAGGGCAACCACAATGATTCGCGCCAGCCGGGCGAATACGTATTGGCGGTGGCTCCCCTCTGGGCAAAGAAGAACGTTTATAATATTATCGAAGCTCTCGCGATCTTATCCGCGCGATCCAGCCAAAGCGCAATCAAACTGAAGATAGTGGGAAAGGGGCCGTGTCTGTCGGATCTCAAGGCGCTGGCCGAAACCAGGAAACTCGCGCCCCGCATCGAATTTATAGAATATCTATCGGACGAAGAATTAACGGAAGCATACCGGAAGGCGCGGATGACCGTCTATGTTCCCATCGATGAACCGTTCGGGCTGATAGCGGTTGAATCCATGAATCAACGTGTACCCCCTATTGTGTCGAATCACGGAGGACTTGCAGAGATCGTGACCCACGGCGAAACCGGGCTCCTGGTCAACCCATTCGATCCCGCCGAGGTCGCGCGCGCCATCGAGTTGCTCTGGAATGAAGAAGACAAGAATCTTCAAATGGGTCTCGCCGGAAAACAGAGGGTCGAGCGGCTTTTTACTCTGGACCGGTGCCTGGATCGCTTCGAAGACTTGATAGCGACGGAAACGCGCAAAGGCTAACCACCCATGGCGATCATTATTATGTCCCATAACACGCACGAGACCACGTAACGAGATGCATGAATCACAAATGAGCGACCCAAAAACCATCATCGAAGCTTATGAAGCCGGGCGCATCAGGAGAATCCTTCTCATCCGCGTGTCGCGCGTGGGCGACCTCATTTTCACGACGCCCTCTATCCGGCGACTGAAGGCCCGTTTCCCGAAGGCCGAATTTCATTTTCTGACAAACGCCTACTCGCAACAGGTGCTCCAGGGAAACCCGCACATCAGCCGCGTCCATCTCATGGACCGCAAGTCGATCGGGTGGCGCTTGTTCGGGCTCACGCCGGCCGCGGCCGCGCTCAGGAAGGCCGGCATCGATCTCGTCATCCCGTTCCGATGGAGAAACGAATATAAGCCGCTGTTCAAGAAAATCGAGGCGCCTTTCGTTTACCGTCTCACCAATACGGGCGCGACGAACGAGAGCAGCCACGTTGCGGAAAGGTTGTTGGACGGACTGGCCCCGCTCGGCGTCGAGCCGGACGATCGCGGAATGGAGGTTTTCTTTGGAGAAGACGAGAAGAGGGCGGTGGACGAATTTCTGGCGAGGCTTGGCCTGGAAAAGGGACCGGTCGTAGTGCTGCATCCCGGATGTCACCAGACACGAAAAGCCAGGCGCGGCGGCAGCGCCGCCAAACGCATCTGGCCGGCCGCTCACTGGGCGGAGCTCGTTCAGCATCTTCACCGAAAGAACGGCTCGTCGCCGATCCTTACCGGTTTTTCGGGCGGGGACATTGCCGGAAACGAGGAGATATGCCGCATCTCGGGATTGTACATCCCGCAGTTCACCGGGGGCAGTCTCAATGGCCTCGCGGCTCTTCTTGCCAGAGCCGACGCATTCGTCTGCGGCGATACCGGCCCGCTCCACGTAGCCTCGGCGGTCAGCGCGCCCACGGTGGCTCTTTTCGGGCCGTCGCGGCCGGAAGTGACCGGCCCTTACCGGAATCGGGGCGGCGCGATTGTTTTGCAGAAACAGATCGAGTGCGTTCCCTGCAAGGGGAACGACATCAAATGCAGCGACAACAAATGCATGAAACAGATCAGCGTGCAGGACGTCTGCAATTCACTCTCTCAATTTTTTGAGACACGAACGCAGCCGTGAACGGCGGAAGATAGAAGGTTCCGCGGAAAAGTAAAATGGAACAAACAGTAATAATTGAAAAGGTGTGGGTCAATTGTCCCGTTTGCGGGCAGGATGACGCCGAGCGCCTTTTTTCCAGAGAAAACTATCAGCACGTTCGCTGCCGGAATTGCACCCTCGTTTATGTCAACCCGCAGCACTGCGACACGGGCCGGATGAACGCTGCGCTTTTCGGACAGACGCATCAAGCCTGGGTTACGGCGTCGCAGCGAGTGCGCGCCATGGACCCGAACTCCCTCGAAAAACACGTAGAACGCCTTCGGGATCGTCCGGTAAAGAAATACGCGCGCGAGCTGAAATACATGGAGAAGTTCCGGAAATCCGAATGGCTTTTGGATGTGGGTTGCGCCGATGGGAAATTTCTGATGGCGGCCGCGGGCCGCGGCTGGAGCGTGAGCGGAGTCGAGATTGCGCCCGAGCAGGCGGCTCTGTGCAGAGAGAGGCTTGGGCTGGACGTCCGATGCGGCATGCTTCATGAGGCCGGATTCGAAAGCGGCACGTTCGATGTGGTCCGTCTCAACCAGGTCATCGAGCACGTCGCCGAGCCCCGCCAACTGTTTCAGGAAATCAGGAGAGTGCTGCGTCCGGGCGGACTGCTCAGTCTTGCCACGGTTAACATCAATAGCTTCTCGTATAGATTCCTGGGCGAGCGGTGGAACTACCTCGGCGGTTCAAATAATGAGCACATCGTTTTCTTTTCCCGGCGGACTCTTGATCGGATTCTGTCGACAACTGGTTTCAAGAGCCTGCAGTGGAAAACAAACGGATGCCGGCTGAAAAATCCGGGCACTCTCACAAATGGGCTTCGGGACAGGTGCATAAAGGGAGCGGAAAAAATGATCGGCGCCTTTGCCGAGTTGGCTGGAAAAGGCGGAAGGATACATGTATACGCGCAGGTCGTTCGTGATTGAGGAACCACCGGCTATCTCGCCGCGCTTCTTTCTCTGGATTTATCAGTGTGTCCAGCCGCCTCTGACGTCAACCGTGCGGCCATTCGTCGCGGAGCGAGAACGGTGCAAGAATTAGCTGCGGTCGAAAAGGTATGGATCAAGTGTCCCATTTGCGGAAACGATGATATGGAGAAGCTTTTCTCCAGGGACGACTACCAGCACGTGCGCTGCCGGAAGTGCACCCTCGTCTATGTGAATCCAAGGCATTCGGATCCAGGCCGGATGAATGCCGCTCTCTTTGGTCAGATACGCCCATCGTGGACGATTGCGGACAATAGGGTGCACACGATGGACTTGGCCTCCCTGCAAACGCATGCCGACCGCCTGCGGAATTTTCCGGCAAAGAAATACGCGCAGGAGCTAAAATACATGGAGACGTATCGAAAATCCGGGCGGCTCCTCGATGTCGGCTGTGGGGACGGAAAATTCCTGCTGGCTGCGAGCGGCCGCGCCTGGAACGTGAGCGGGGTCGAGATCGCGCCCGAACAGGCGGCTTTGTGCAGAGAGAGGTTTGGCCTTGATGTCCGATGCGGAACTCTTGATGAGGCCGGATTCGAAAGCGGAGCGTTCGACGTTGTGCGCCTGAACCAGGTCATCGAACATGTGGCCGAGCCCCTGAATCTGCTCCGCGAGATCGGGAGAGCGCTGCGCCCCGGTGGATTGCTCAGCCTTTCCACGATCAATATCAAGAGCTTCTCGTATTTTTTTCAGCGCGAAAGATGGGTCCATCTCGGCGGACCCAGTAATGAGCATATCGTTTTCTTTTCGCGGCAGACTCTCGACCGCGCGCTTACCGCGACAGGCTTTAAGAGCCTTCGATGGAACACAAGCGGGTGCCGGCTGAGGAGCCGGGCTACTCTGGAAAAGAATTTTTGGGACAGAAGTATCAGGATACCGGAAAAATTTCTTGGCGCCTTCGCCGAATTGACTGGAAGAGGCGGAAGGATCCACGTGTATGCGCAAGTTCTGCCCGCGCCTGCAGGTAAATATTTGGAATGACAGCAAGTTCCCTGCACATAAATGATCAGGCCACGTGGCGCGGCGGCGAGCAGCAGGTGTCTTATCTTCTGAAGGGACTGAAGGAGCGCGGCGAGCGCGCCGAACTGATCGCCCAGCCGGAGAGCGTCCTCGGACGGCTTGCGCGCGAGGCCAAAATTACGGTGCATCCGATCCGCATGCGCGGCGAGCTCGATATAGTTGCCGCACGCCAGATCGCCCGCCTCATCCGAAGCAAGGGGTTTGACGTCGTCCACATGCACACGGCCCACGCGCATACGCTCGGATGCCTGGCATCCGCTTTCAACCCGCGCCCGCTCTGTATCGTATCGCGGCGGGTCGATTTCCCGATCAACCAAAAGCCCCTCGGCATCCCCGCGCTGAAGTATCGCTGGCGCGTCGACCACTACATCGCGATATCCAAGGCGGTGAAACAAGTGCTCGTTAACGGCGGTGTTCGCTCCAAGAAAATCTCGATCGTCCACAGCGGGGTCGCGCCCCGGACCCCCTTCCGATCGCGCGAGGAAGTCAGACAGACCCTGGGCCTCGCAGATGACGCGCCGCTCGTCGGCAATATAGGCGCACTCGTCGATCACAAGGGACATCGTTACCTCATCGAGGCGATTCCGCTCGTTCTTAAGAAGGTCCCCGCCGCCAAATTCGTTATTATCGGAGACGGCGAGTTGAGGGAGTCGCTCGAAGCGTTATCTTCCCGACTGGGAATCGATGATGCTATAATGTTTTTGGGATTTCAGGCCGACCCAATCAGCTATCTGGCCGCGATTGACCTGTTCGTGGCGCCGTCTCATATGGAGGGCCTGAACACCTCCATTATCGACGCGATGATGCTTGCGCGCCCGATAGTCGCGACACAGGCGGGCGGGATTCCCGAGCTTGTCGAAAACGAACGGACCGGGCTGCTTGTCCCTCCGAAGAATCCGGGGGCGCTTGCCGACGCCATTGTGAGACTGCTCGGGAACCCGGAAAAAGCCGCCGAACTCGCGCGCGCAGCACGTGAAAAGGCGATGGAGCATTTTACCGCGGATCGGATGGTCGAAGGGACGCTGGCGGTTTACAGCCGGCTCCTCGAGGAAAAATGGAAGAGCTGAAGAAATATATCCGGATCATCTCGTATCTGAAGCCGTACAAGTGGCTCGTGCTGCTCACGATGCTCTGCTCGATCCTGGTGGCCTCCTCGATGGCGGGCGCAATCGGCGGAATCAAGCCCGCCGCCGACCTGTTGTTCGGCGAGTTCAACGTCTCGCAGTATCGAAAACTGCCGCTGATGGATACCGCCGCGGGCGCCGCTCTTCTTGATGCCGTCCATTCCTTTTTCACGCGCGACAAGTTTCTGACCCTCGTCATCATCTCGTCCGTCGTGGTCGCGTTGACCGCTCTTCGGGCTGTGTTCAAATTCATCCAGGGCTACACGGGAGGATATCTCGCGAATCGCTTAAGAATGGATGTCTCGATCGAGCTGCACGACAAGATAATGGATCAGTCGCTTTCCTTTTTCTCGAAGCAGGGGGTCGGCAACACGATCTCGGTTTTCAGTTACGATATCGCTCTCATTCATCAGGGCGCAAAGATAATCTTCGACAAGATCGTGCTGGAGCCGCTGAATATCGTTACCGGATTGACAATCGCCTTTGTCATTAACCCGAAGCTGGCGACTCTGGCGGTCATCGGGCTGCCACTGGTCGGCTATGCAATCACCAGATTCGGACGGCAGGTGAAGAAGAATACGCGGCGCAGCCTGCAGAACAGCGCCGGAATCCTTTCGCTCCTGCAGGAAAGCCTGTTCGGGATCAAGATCGTGAAGTCGTTCGTCATGGACGATTATGAGCGCGAGCGCTTCATCAATGAGAACCGGCGCTTGCTCAAAAACATTATGCGAGCGGTGCGCGCGCGCGAACTGGTTTCGCCCGTGGTCGAGGTGGTGGCGGCGCTGGGAGTAGGTCTTTTCATTCTGCTCGGCGGGCGCGATGTGCTCAGCGGCAAGATGTCGTCGGGCAGCTTCATCGCATTTTATGCGGCCCTCGGCAGCGTGTTCACTCCACTTCGCTCGCTCTCGAAAGCGGTGAGCGAAATCCAGACCAGTCTGGCCGGCGCGACCAGGGTGTTCGCGTTCATGGACCATTTGCCGGAAATCAAGGACCCGCCCAGCGCCGTTGAGATGCAGAAGATCGCCGGCCACGTACGGTTTGAAGGGATTACGTTCGGCTACGATCAGAAGAATCCGGTCATCCGGGACCTCACCTTCGAAGCGCAAGCGGGCGAAAAGGTCGCCCTCGTCGGTCTGAGCGGAGCGGGCAAGACGACTGTGATCAACCTGCTGCTCCGTTTCTATGATCCGCAGCAAGGCCGCATCTGCATCGATGGGGTGGATATCCGTTCGGTGACCCAGGCTTCGCTGCGCTCGCAGATCGGGCTGGTCACGCAGGAAACAATCCTGTTCAACGACACCGTCGCAAACAATATCGCCTTTGGCAGGAAGGATTTTCCGCGCGAGAGAATCATTGCGGCGGCGAAGGCCGCGAACGCGCACGAGTTTATCGAGCAATTGCCGCAGGGTTATGATACCGTCATCGGCGAGGGCGGCATGCTTCTCTCGGGCGGCCAGCGCCAGCGGCTCGCCATCGCGCGCACGATCCTGAAGGACCCGGCCATCTTCATCCTTGATGAGGCCACCTCCTCGCTCGACAGCGAGAACGAGTCCCTCATCCAGGACGCGCTCGCGCGTCTGATCGAAGGGCGAACCACCTTTGTCATCGCGCATCGGCTCTCCACGATACAAAACGCCGATAAGATTGTCGTGCTCGACCAGGGCCGCATCGAAGCGATCGGCCCCCACAAGGAACTGTACAATACCAGCCCCATCTACCGCAGCCTCTACGAAAAGCAGTTCCTGGCGCCGCCGGAATCGGTCGAGGTCGTGAGCGAGGAGCAAGCTTAAGGTGGGAAAAAATGAAAGAAGCCGATAAGCCATTGTCTGGAAAAAACTTCCTCAAAAGGTCATCAACCAGAGGCGCAGACCCTGGATTCCTGCCTTCGCAGGAATGACTGCAATCAATCAAGGCTAAGCAGGAATAATAGAAGCAAAAGATCGAATTTGGTGGCGGATTAACCGGCTCTTGGTTAGATGAAAAAGCATCTGTCACTGTTGCATCAATTGCAGTTGTAATGTGCTTTTCTTTTTTAGTCATTCCTGCGAAGGCAGGAATCCAGGAGAGCGAATACAGAAAGGATACACCCATACATTCTGAATAAACAGACCAACGATAAGAACAAATCTTGATTGTATGAAGCTCTCATATGTGTACATACTGGCGAGCAAAAAGAATGGAACCTTGTACATCGGTGTGACTACCGATCTTGTTAAACGGGTATATCAACATAAATCCGATGCAGTGAATGGCTTCTCGAAAACGTACCGTGTTCATGATTTAGTATATTTTGAACAGTTCGAAGATATAATGGCGGCGATAGAGCGAGAAAAGCAGATCAAGAGGTGGAAACGCCGCTGGAAAGTAAGGCTGATTGAGGAAACGAATCCGCAATGGAAAGATCTATATAAAGAAATAATTCATTAAGGGAGAAGAATCTGGATTCCTGCTCCCGGATTCGGGTCCGGGATCACGCTGAAGCGTGATTGAGAAGCAATAGCTTCGCAGGGATCACTGTACCTTAAAAAATCATGGCAAAAGCAATCATCGTCATCCCCGCCCGATATGGCTCGACGCGCCTGCCGGGCAAGGCTCTCGCCGAGATCGAGGGGAAGCCGCTTGTCCAGCACGTCTACGACCGCGCCCGCCTCTCGAAACTGGCCTCCGATTGTCTCATCGCCACGGACGACGAGCGCATCCGCCGGGCGTGCGAAGCGCACGGAAGCAAAGTCGTCATGACGTCGCCGCATCACAATTCCGGTACCGATCGCATGGCCGAGGTGGCCGAGGGAACGGATGGCGACGTCTACATAAATGTTCAAGGAGATGAGCCGCTCATCGATCCGGATGCCGTCGACCTCATTATCAAGATGATGTTCGCCGATCCGCCCATCAGAATGGGCACGCTCAAGCGGCCGATAACGACGTACGAAGATTTCACTAACCCCAACATGGCGCGTGTGGTCTGCGACCGCAACGATTTCGCGCTTTATTTCTCGCGCGCTCCAATACCGTTTCTGACGAAGGAGCAGTTCGAGCAGGCCGGTGATGGCCGTCCTATTTTCAAGCACATCGGCATGTATTCGTTCCGGCGCGACTTCTTGCTGGAGTTCGCGCGCATGCCGCAGTCGATTCTCGAGAAGACCGAGCGGCTCGAGCAGCTTCGCGCACTGGAGGCCGGCGTCAAAATCAAGGTGCCCACCACGAATTACGAATCGATCAGCGTCGAGACGCAGGCCGATCTCGATCGGGTGCGGGCGCTCTTTGCCCGGAGAAGGTGAGGCGCATGCCGAAGCCAACCGTGGGGATAACGCTCGGCGATCCAGCCGGAATCGGACCCGAGATCGTCGCAAAAGCCCTCAGCCGCCCCCTCGTTCGCTCCCTCTGCCGCCCGATTGTATTCGGCAACATCGCGGTGCTCCGGAAATGCTCGCCAAAAGGGCTGCAGTATGAGCGATTTGCGCCCGGAATTCCCTCAGACCAACAGCTTCCCCAGAGGAGCATTCCCGTTATCGATATCAAGACATCCGCCCGAATCCGCCCGGGCAAACACAGCGCCGCGTCTGGGGACGCCGCACTAGCATATCTTGATTGCGCAATAGAATATGCGATGGGCGGCGAGATCAATGCGATCGTGACCGCTCCGCTCAGCAAGGCGGCGGTTCGCGCGGCCGGCATCTCCGATTTCACCGGGCATACCGAATATCTGGCAATGAAGAGCGGAGCGCGGTCGGCCGCCATGATGTTTTACGGCGCAAAATTCATGGTTGCTCTGGTGACGACGCATCTGCCGCTACGCGAGGTCGCCGATGCGATCACACCGGAAAAGATTCTCGATGTAGTATTGCTTTCGCATGCGGCCGCCGAACGACTCCTCGGGCGGCGTCCGCGCATGGGAGCAGCCGGTTTGAATCCGCATGCAGGCGAGGGCGGCGCGCTCGGGGACGAAGATCTGCGCATTGTCGCGCCGGCCGTGCAGGCGGCGCGCAGAAGGAAAATAAATATCGAAGGGCCGGTACCCGCCGACGTGCTGTTTCGCCGGGCATACCGCGGCGAATTCGATCTGGTTGTCGCCATGTACCATGATCAGGCTCTCGCGCCGTTCAAGATGGTCAGCTTCGAGCACGGCGTCAACATCACGCTCGGCCTGCCTTTTGTCCGCACATCGGTCGATCATGGAACAGCAGCCGACATTGCCGGCAAGGGGAAGGCCTCAGAACAGAGCCTGATCGAGGCGATAAAACTGGCGGTGCGACTCGTCCGATGAAAATGTACTCTGCCGAACTGCTCCGGAAATACGACATCAAGCTGAAGAAGTCGCTCGGGCAGAACTTGCTGCTCGATCCGAACATCAACCGAAAAATGGCTGAGGTCGCGGAGGTCGCGGCGGACGATTCGGTTTTCGAGGTGGGCGCCGGCGTCGGTGATCTCACGCAGGTCCTGGCGGAGCGCGCGCGCGAAGTATTCAGCATCGAGATCGATCGCGCCTTCGAGCCGCCCCTGCGCGAGCGGTTCGGAAACAACCCGAAAGTAAAACTTTTTTTCGGCGACATCCTGAATCATTCGGTAAAGGAGTTGGTGGATGAATTTCTGCCGCACGCGGCAGTCCTCAAAATGGTCTCGAATCTTCCGTTTTACATCACGTCGCCGGTGCTGATGCACTTTCTCGAAAGCGAGGTCCCGTTCAAATCGCTCACCGTGATGGTGCAAAAGGAGGTTGCCGAGCGAATTGTGGCAGTTCCCGGCGGAAAAGAATACGGCATCCTTGCCATCGCCTGCCAGTTGTACGCGCGCCCGAGCATTGCGCGCACCGTCTCCCCAAAATGTTTCCGCCCTGTCCCAAAAGTTGATTCCGCCATAATTCATCTTCCCATTCGCGACAATATCGAGCTTTCGCCCGCGGAACGGCGTTTATTTTTCTTGATTGTCAATGCAGCTTTTCGGCAGCGCCGCAAAAAAATCGCTAATTCGCTGGCCGTCGCGGACCTTTCGATGCCCAAGAAACAGCTCGAGCAGTTCCTTTCTGATAACGACATCCCGCCCGATGTCCGCCCCGAACGGGTATCCCTCGAGAAATACATACAACTTGCCAAAGCCATTTTTGCTGTTAAACTATGATTTTGGCGTAGGGATTCCATTTCGTATCTCTCCAAGTCCCTTTTTTATCAATGTTTTAAATAGGAATATTAGTCCGGAACGGCATCTTTGGTCGCAGGTCCGGCGTAAAGCGATAAAATCGCTCTCATCTGTTTTTGCTGGGGAAAACATGACCGTTTTTCGGCGGCACCGCTTCAACGCGTGAAACTCCTTATATTTACTAAATCTGGCGTAATTTTTCTATTATTAGCGGATTTGGTCATTATTTTCTGTTGATTTTGCAGGGGGGTATTGGGTAACATCGCTATTTAGCACTCACCCGAGGCGAGTGCTAGCAAAGTCGACGGTTAAAGGTTGAGTTTGACTTTAAGGACATAAAGGAGGAATGCAAGCATATGAAACTGAAACCACTTAAAGATAACATTGTCGTGAAGGTGCTTGAAGCCGAAGCAAAGACCGGCGGAGGTCTTTTTTTACCTGACACTGCAAAAGAAAAGCCCCAGAAGGCCAAAGTCATCGCAGTCGGGTCGGGCAGGCGGCTCAAGGGGGGCGATCTTGTTCCTCCTTCGGTGAAAAAAGGTGACACCGTTCTCTTTGGGAAGTATTCGGGAAGTGAAGTGCGTGTTGACAAAGACGAATATCTGATCTTAAGCGAGAAGGACATCCTCGCCATCCTTGAAGAATAGGGAACGGAGGTTTGTATGCCGGCAAAGGAATTATTGTACGACGAGCAGGCGAGGCAGGCTCTGCTGCGGGGCGTGGATAAGGTGGCGAAAACAGTCGGCATCACTCTCGGGCCGCGCGGACGCTACGTCATCCTCGAAAAAAAGTTCGGGGCGCCCAGCATCACCAACGACGGCGTCACCATCGCCAAAGACATCGACCTCGAAGATCCGTTTGAGAATATGGGCGCGCGCCTGCTCAGAGAGGTCGCCACGAAAACGCAGGACGACGCCGGCGACGGCACAACCACGGCCACAGTACTGGCCCAATCGATCATTCGTAGCGGCGTGAAAGTACTTGCCTCCGGCGCCAATGCCATGGCACTGAAGCGGGGAGCGGATAAAGCGCTCGAAGCGGTTGTTAAGGACATCAAGTCGCACAGCAGGCCGATCCGGGAGCGCATCGATATAGCCCGGGTGGCCACCATTTCCTCCAACAACGATCCCCAGATCGGAGAGATGATAGCCGACGCGATGGAAAAAGTAGGCAAGGACGGCGTCATCACGGTTGAAGAGGCGAAGACGCTCGAGAGCAGCCTGCGCGTCGTAGAGGGGATGCAATTCGATCGCGGCTACATTTCGCCCTACTTCATGACCGACATGAACCGGCTCGAGGCCGTCCTCACCGATCCGCTGATCCTTCTGCACGACAAGAAAATCTCGAGCATGAAAGACCTGATTCCGTTGTTGGAGCGCATCGCTCAATCAGGATTGACCTTGCTCATCATCGCCGAAGACGTCGACGGCGAGGCGCTGGCGACATTGGTGGTCAACAAGCTGCGCGGCACCTTGAAGGTCGCAGCCGTTAAGGCGCCCGGCTTCGGCGACCGGCGCAAGGCGATGCTCGAGGATCTCGCCATTCTGACCGGCGGCCAGGTGATCGCCGAGGAACTGGGCCTGAAGCTTGAAAGCGTGACGATGGACATGCTCGGCCGCTGCAAGCGAATCGTGATTGACAAGGAGACGACTACAATTGTCGAAGGCGCCGGGGACCGAAAGGCGGTCGACGGCCGTGTCGCCCAGATGCGCAAACAGATTGAGGAAATCACTTCCGATTATGATCGCGAGAAGCTGCAGGAGCGGCTGGCGAAACTTGCGGGCGGAGTCGCTATCATAAATGTCGGAGCGGCGACCGAGGTCGAGATGAAAGAGCG
The DNA here is from genome assembly GCA_003598085.1 of Candidatus Abyssobacteria bacterium SURF_5. NCBI lineage: Bacteria > Pseudomonadati > Candidatus Hydrogenedentota > Candidatus Abyssobacteria > Candidatus Abyssobacteria bacterium SURF_5. The sequence goes on along the minus strand of QZKU01000033.1, from coordinate 614 downwards.
CAAAGCACGCGTGGATGATGCTGTATCCGCGACGAAAGCCGCGGTGCAGGAAGGCATCGTTCCGGGCGGAGGCGTTACGTTGCTGCGCGCGGCCGCAGCCATCGACAAGCTTCAGCTCGAGGGCGACGAGCTGACGGGCGCATCGATTCTCAAGCGAGCCCTCGAGGAGCCGACGCGGATCATTGCGCAAAATGCGGGGCAAGACGGATCGGTTGTCATTCAGGACATTAAAGCCAAGAAGGACCATGCCTTCGGCTTCAACGCCATCACGCTGCAGTACGAAAACCTGCTCAAGAGCGGGATTGTCGACCCGACGAAGGTGGCTCTGACCGCTGTACAGAACGCCGTCAGCATCGCCGGTATCATGCTGACGACCGAAACCTTGATCAGCGAGAAAAAAGAAGAAAAAAAGAAGTCTAAAATGCCGATGCCGCACGGCCATGGGCATGGAATGGGCATGGGAATGTAAACTCTGTCTGTTCGCGGGCCGCACCCTTTCCGGGGTGCGGCCTTTTTTTTGGTGTGCCCGGCAGGGCGCACTCACTTGAAGGTGCAAGTCCTTTGCAGGCCCGACAGGGGGAACTGCTAGCCGGACGGCAAGGGTGTCCATCGCG